>NZ_BAAGTF010000038.1:0-22524 GCF_054782055.1 Aliiglaciecola aliphaticivorans | reverse complement strand
CATTCTGTTTTATGATCGCCAGGATCTGACTGTCGGTATATCTCGATTTACGCATAGAAAACTCCTTCGTTTTAGTTTAACGGGAATTTCTACTTAAAACTGCTCCGACTTTCTGGGGGGATTACAATATCTGGATTGCTATTTGTGGTTGGAGATTCAGATCGATATTTAGTGAATATCGCTTTCGGGACAAAAATGGGGATGATTGCACTCGCCGGCATCAATACGATTTACTTTATTCGATACATAAAACCACAACTGCAGGCTGGAAAGCAATCAAAAGACTTAAGCAAAGGAGCTTACACAGTGGCTTGGCTATCTTTGATTTCTTGGACCTGTGTCATTATTCTCGGGCGCTTTATTCCCTATGTAGAATAACCATATTTAACGGTTTATTTATCTAGACACCCATGATGATATATTGCCCTATTTAACGATATTTAACGAGACACCCATGTTTATAGTTTTTCCCAACTTAGTATTCTTTAACGTGGGTGTCCTCGTAAACTCAAAATAGAGATAGTTGCCATAGAAACTCCTAACATGGGTGTCTTGATAACTAACTAACATGGGTGTCTCAATTATTTTTGATTATTTATTGAAGCTATTGGATAAAAAGAAAATCTGAATCTTCTAAAGGGGAGATTGGCTGGATTTTACCGCTTTGTGTTGCATTTATTTTGATACACGAAAGAAATTCTGAGTGTAGGTTATGGTTTTGTACTAACCCGTAATTAAAACGCGTCTTGAAGGTAATATTACCACTTGAGAAAGGAGTCTATATTTAGTGACTTCCACATTAGTAGTTAATATTCGAAAATGAGTTATTTTACCAACCCGCTAGAATCCCCTTTTTTGTTCTTAACTTAGTTTTGTAATGCATTTTTTGCACGTATTGCGGCAATACGCTTTATGCCATCTTCAATAACAGTGGCTTGCTTTTCTACAATTAAAACTTGTTCTTCAGTTTCTTCAATGCTGGACTTTAACTGCTCTTTTGCAATATTTTTCTGTTCTATTTCGTTTTCGCGAGCCGCAATTAACGAAATACTGTGTTTATTCATGTTCTCAATAGCCGTTGTTTGTTGCTGGATAGTCGCAATATCCGCTCTTAGTTCATCGCGCTCTTGTTCAGAAATCTGATATTTCGCTAATTCGCGTTTAGCATGAAATAACTGAGCATTATAATCATCGAGGGCTTGGCTAATTCCCTCCGCACGCTCGTTTAAATTATCTAAACGATCGCGCATTGCCTGCAAGAATTTATCAAATTGTCCAGTTGTCGAACCCACTATCACGTCTATTGAACTTTGCTCTTCGGGTTTTTCAGAAACAGCACAACTGGTTAAACTAAAATAAAAAACTATCAAAAAAATCGTCTTCAAATATGACATGGCTTTTCTCCTTAACTAGCAATTAAGTTAGCCATAACTGCTTCATCTGACTTTAATTCATTAATCGTAATTTGCAAATTCGCTAACATAGATGCAAGATTTTGCCTTTTCTTTACTAGCTCATCATAAGCTTGTTGTGTTTTTTCTTTGTCTGTTTCTAAATTAGAAATTTTCGACTTTGACTCGTCTAACGCATTGTCTAAATAAACCAAGGTGTCGTCATAACGATTTTTTAGCAACAAGCTTTCATCAAGGCGCGCTTTGGTGTCAGCTTTGAGTTTTTTCGCTTCTTCAATTTCTGCCGCCGTCAATGAAGCCTTAGCTTTCAAAGCTTCCATTCGCGCACGCGCTTCTTCAATTTCTGTTTGCGTTTTCTCAAGTGCACTTTGACGGGTTTCAATGGCGGATTCTGAAGCTGTTATCTCAGAATCTAAATATTCATATTCACTAGCATAAGCTAGACGTCTAACCCTAATCGCTTCCCCAACATATTCACCAAAGACAATGCCAG
Organism: Aliiglaciecola aliphaticivorans; assembly: GCF_054782055.1. Taxonomy (NCBI): domain Bacteria; kingdom Pseudomonadati; phylum Pseudomonadota; class Gammaproteobacteria; order Alteromonadales; family Alteromonadaceae; genus Aliiglaciecola; species Aliiglaciecola aliphaticivorans. The sequence continues at coordinate 20,619 of NZ_BAAGTF010000038.1, read as the reverse complement.
CTTTCATACCTACAGCAACACAGGCTGCTATAGCTTTAGAGCGAAATGGCATATTTCCTACCTTTTTATGGCAACCATAACCAAGCGCGATGCCCCCAACCACTTGACCAATTGTTTTTGAAGTTGCGATATCTTCTTTGCCTAACTGCTCAATTGGAGAACTAACATCAAAATCACTTAAATCTTCTGCCTGACCGCTGTCTGATTTATCTTTACTCGGAAAACCTGGAATTGTCCATTCAGCGTGACTAGGTAATGACACTAGAGAGGACGAAAGCGTCAGTAACAAAAGTAGTTTGTACGTATTCATCGTTTAATCCTTTTCAGATTGTTAGTTTTTTCAGTATCAAAGATTGTTTTTCGGTTTTTGTTGTTAACGACGAGACGTCGACAATTAAGTTATGTAAGTCTTTAAAAAATTCAGACTTTTCGTAGTTTCCCCGCACTTTTGTAGAAGCTATTTTATTTTCGATAGTGAGATCGACGTCACTCTCTGCGATAGCTCTTTGTTCAGATAATGCGAGGGTTCGTGCGCTAGCACGTTGTAAATTATCTTGAATAGACACTCTGTTTTTGTCGTTGCTGGCAACAAGTATTCGTAAATTTTTCTGGGTTTTGGTATCTAATTCCCCCAGTGACCTGAGTGTATCTATTACACTTTCATTACTTATTATTTCGTTGCGATACATTTCCGCTTTTGACATCAATGTGTAAATAATCTCAATTTCTTCATCTATGTTAATTTTGGCCGTTTCTGAAATAGACTGCTCATCAAAAAGTGCTGATACATTGCTATAACGCAGCCCTATAACAACCAACAAACAAATGATCACTGCGCCACACCAAAGTAAGATAGGTTTCAGCTTGCTCTTTTCTACATGAGTCGGAGTCGGAGTCGGAGTCGGAGCAACAATACCACCAGGTGCAATAGTTTTAATTTCGTCTCCTAAATCTTTATCCGAAATAGGATTACTTTGCAGTAATGCAGTTTTAAATTCTTCAGCGGTTTGAAAGCGGTCACTGATGTTAATCGCCATTGCTTTTAAGGTAGTATCAATAAAGTCTTGTGTGAACGCACCTTTAAATTTATCTAACTCTTCCACAGCAGGATCTACTTTTCCCTGCATAACTCGAACGGTTCTAAACTGTGCCTCAGGAGGCTGCGGGTTACTTGTAACGATTCTCCAAATCATTACTCCTACTGCATAAATGTCGGTCCATGCTCCTAAGTCACCCTCAGAACCGAGTTGTTCTAAAGGCGCATAACCAGGCGTGTGCATTTGATGTTTGGTCTTTTGTGTTTGTTGAAAATTTTGCTTCGCTGCGCCAAAGTCAATCAATAATGGCCGACTATCTGCCTTACGAACAAAAATATTGGTTGGCTTAATATCTCTGTGTAATACACCTTCTGAATGAATAAAACTTAAGCCATCCAATATGGGCACAATAAGACTAATAATCTGCTCTTGTGTTAGAGAGTGACCTGCATCGGCATAATTATGGAGTATTTCAGCTAACTCTAATCCATGCTCTAGGTTCATAACCAGATAAGCGGTACCGTTTAAATCAAAGAAGTCTTTACAGCGAATAATATTGGGGTGGTCTTCAAATACAACGAGCTGTTTTGCTTCGTTTAAAAAAGATTCAATACCAGAGTTAAATTCTTCGGCGCTTTGCTGTGATACGGGTTGTACAGTGCTACCTTGACGAGATGCACAATGTTGTGGGAGATATTCTTTAATGGCAACATCTGAGTCCAGACGTAAGTGCTTGGCTTTGTATACAATACCAAAGCCCCCCATTCCGAGAACTGACTCAATTTGATACTGCTGAAGGATAGTACCTGGAGGTAATGCTAAACTTTCTGTTTGACTGCTCATACTCCGTCACTTTCCTTTCATAGTCCCTTGAAAAACAGCTTTTAGCAAATGCGGTAATGACTAAACACTCGGCAACGCTGTTACGAAAAATATAGCATTAACTTAGTAGACCTTTATTTTATACATCAAAAGCTAAACGCTTACAATCGTTCAAAAATCAAACTTTGTTAGAATGTTTTTCGTACTTCAGAGTCTACAATGTCAAATTTGCGATAAATTAGTGTTTAGAAACAAATTCATGGTTGTTTTGTCTGATAAATTGTCAAACTCAGTTGGCCTAATTTGGCTTAAGGGCGTTCATGTAAAACCGAATTGGTCATTCATTAGATGATCGACTTACTGTGCAAAACCGTAGTCATTTTACATAATTGGCACAGTATAGCTTGGGCTTAGGAGACTTAAATGGAGCATTTTATTGTTCGAAAGCCTTTTGGTGATACATTTACTTATCAATATCCTTCTGGCAAAACAGTAAAGAACAAAGGTATTAAACGTTGGGTGAAAAGCTTAGCTATACCTCCTGCGTGGCAAGAAGTGCATATTGAACTAGACCGCAGCGCCAAGGTTTTAGCGTTTGGGCGCGACGCACAAAACCGTAAACAATATATTTATAATCCCAAATGGGCAGAGCAAGCTAGCGAACAAAAGTTTGAGCGTATTTTACGCTTTGCCAAAGAATTATCGACTATGCGAAGAGTCACGGGCCAACATATAACGCAACGTCCTATCGATGAAAAAACGGTTTTAGCCTGTATGACACGAATGCTCGATGAAGCCTTTTTTAGACCTGGCAACCACACTTATACCCGAAATAATCAAACATTTGGATTGACCACGTTACGTGTTAAACACATGAGTATTGAAGATGGTCAGGTACAATTTGATTACATTGGCAAAAGTCAGCAACCCCAGCATAGAGAGGTCGATGATAAATACGTTAAAAAAGTATTAATCCAACTTGAAAAAATGACTGGCTATGAATTGTTTGACATCACACTACGAGATGGCGAACGCAAAAAAATAAACGCGCAAGATTTAAATCAATACATATCCGAGGTTATGGGTGAAGACTTCAGTGCTAAAGACTTTAGAACATGGGCTGGTACCGTACTTATGGCGGTTGCGCTTGATGAACTTGGCCCCGCAACAGATCTGAAGCTAAATAAAAGTAATGTACTGAAAGCGATAAAAAAGGTCGCCAGCGAATTAGGCAATACACCTGCCGTATGCCGTTCAAATTACATCCACCCCAATGTTATATTACATTACGAAAGCGGCCGCACTCTTGCGTATTTCCGAAAACAACTGAAGCGCTCTCGAGCCAAATACTTCAGTCCTGACGAAAAAGCCACATTGAAATTACTCGAATACTTAGTATCGAATTAAAATCCAAGTTGCATATTGTGGTTTCAGCCGCGATCAATGTCTAAATCTAATCGCCCTAAATCACTAACTATGAATTTTTTATATGGCTTTTTTAAAAGAGTCCTTATCAAGACACCCAAGCCCTTATCAAGACACCCATGATAAGTCCTTGTAGTGTAAATTGGTTTTTCACCCAAGTGCTTTAACTTGACACCCATAGTTATTGTTTATATTTATCTAGACATCCATAAATATATTTCCCACCGATCTAACGATTCTTTAACATGGGTGTCTTGATAAAAAATATTAATAATAGGCTATTTATCGTGGTTTTGAAGATTTAGCCCCTTATAATATGTTACAAATAAAGGCCCTCCCACTAAGAAGTTTTATAATGATACGAACCAAAAATGTATTACTCTTTGATCTTGATGGCACTCTGGTTCACAGTGCGCCAGACCTAGCCTTAGCCGTTAATAAAACCTTGCTAGAACTAAACCGTTCGCCCTTCGATAAAAAGACGATTTATCATTGGGTCGGCAATGGCGCAAGAGTATTGGTAGCTCGTGCGTTGTCCGGTACATCAACAATCAACGAAAAATTAGATGATACGGTTATTGAGGATGCATTAGCCATTTTCATGAAACATTACGAACAATGCCTATGTGTTGAGTCGGTTTTGTATGAAGGCGTAAAGCAAGGTTTAAATAGTTTAAAAAGTGCAGGCTTTCGTCTAGCCATAATCACCAACAAGCCAGCAGTTTTCATCGAACCCATTCTAAAAGGTTTAGAACTTAACAATATATTTGAGATACTAATTGGTGGCGATACTTTACCTCAAAAGAAACCACATCCAGCTCCTTTGCTGCATGCCATTGAAAAACTGAACGTGAGCGCTGAGCAGTGCATAATGATTGGGGACTCTAAGAACGATATTTTAGCCGCGAAGGCCGCCAAAATAACAAGTATCGGTGTAACTTATGGTTATAACTATGGCGAAAGTATCGCCAATTCTAGACCTGACAGGTGCTATGACACCTTTAACGAATTAACCTCCGCTTTATTAGCGTCAAAGTAACTAAGCTAAACTACCGAAAGTTCGCCTAATACCACAACGCCCTTTTGTGTTTGCAACTGCACCTTCGCTAGAAGCTAATCCACCTTTTAAAGACTCAAGTTATTTTGACTTTTACCAAACCACATTTAACAAGACACCCATAATAATTTTTAGCGTAAATAGAGAGTTCGACGAAGTAAACATGGGTGTCCTGATAAATTGGTGCCCTATGAATTAAACATGGGTGTCTTGATAAATTTTAGTGTTTGAAGCTTCCGCTTTGCAAAAAGTGAATTGTTTGCTCGGCAACCTCTAGGTTATACCTCATCTGAGAATGGCTAACGTCTATCGCAATAAAATCACTCATGTTAGTTAATTTTGTTGATTCAACCGACACCAAACCATCGTTGGGACCATCAAATTGGTCATTAGTGAGAGTTAAAGATTTTGTGCCCGCAATTACGCCAATGTTTAAATCTAACTCATCTAAGTTGTTACCTAAACCGTTGTCGCCGGTTACCAGTGCTTGACTGACTCCTCCTGCCACATTCATCACCCACGAATCCTTAAAGTGATCTGCCAGTTCACTGCCTTTGTTGGGTGTACCTATTAACACCACCTCTCCCATTCGTGCATTTTCCAGCTCATGTTTGTTTTTTTGAAGGTATGCTCTAATCACTAAACCACCAAGGGAATGCCCTACAAAATGCACTTTAGGTGCGTTTACTATGCAAGCGTTTATTTGTTTGGATGTGTCAGCCAACACAGTAGTCACACTTTCGCCAATAGTAGAATAATTTAAAAGACACACTTTATAATCGGCGAGCTCTAATCGTTGAGCGAGTCGCCACATCGCCCAATCGCTCCTTCCTAAACCATGAGCAACCACAACAAGTTCATCATCGGCTTCATAAGTAGAAGAGAGAACTTGAGAATGAACACAACCGGTAATGTGGAAAAGCAGTACCAAAATGATTGTAGTAACAAATTTCTTGGTCACTGACTTGATCAACGGCTTTCCTCGTTCTTTACGCACCTAACAGAAAGCATATACCCCTTGTTTAACCGAGCGCGCCGAATTTCCCCTTTGTGGGAATTCCACCAAGAATAGGCAAGTGTCCTAGCATAAGCATCTTTTTGGGTTACACTGCTACTGGTCCAAAATTCAGTATACGCGCCCTGGGTAATATACCACTTACCAATTTTCACACCGGCAGGTGTAGCAGAGAAGTTATATTTATTTACCAGTGACTGTTTGAAAGCTTTGAACAGCGTATCGGGTTGCTGGGCTTTAAGGGTGATCGCTATATCATTTTCACCTCGCCAGCCTTCTTTATTTAGCTCAGATTCAGAAATCCCTATGGTTTTTTCGAGGGCTTGCCAATCCGCATCTGATGCTACACGCCATCCCTCAGGACAAAGGTTTCTAACATCGGTGACATCATGCCAATCATAAAGCCTACCGTAAGTTAACAGACTGGATTCATCATCATCTGGAATAAAACCAGTATTAACACTACTTCCGTCTTGAAACCTAGTTGTCCTTAAATTTTCTGCCAACCAAATTTGCTCACCAATTTTTACTGTTGGATAAATGTTGCCCTCATGATCGTGAACCGTCTGTTGAACAGTCTCGTTAGCAACATTTAGCACATCGCTGTCCGCTTTAGCGGTTGAAATGATTGGATTTAACATAAAGCTCCCTGTTATAAAAAGGCCTATTTTCATTTTTGCTTTCATTTTCACTATGTTTAATCGTCCCTTAATAGAACGAGAATCGCTCGTTAGCTTAAATCGGCCAGTTAAGTGATGTTTGTTTTTCAGAAAGCGCCCACAACTGGGTTAAAAGGTCTTTTTCCAACACAAATGCCTCAAGCTTACCTTCTCCTACTGGACCACCAAAATTCATCAACCCAGTTGGGCCGTAATAGGCTCGCTCTTTTAAGTTATCTTCTGTAGCACACATCACTTCTGGATAAGCGCCTTTTTCAGCGGTTTGGGCAAGCCCAATCTTTACCATGATCCACCATGAAATTCTGGTCGCCATACTTGCACTTTCTCTAATAAGTGAGGTGTTTGAAGCCCCTGGATGACAGACATAAACCTTCACCTGCTTACCCGCTTTTTTGATTTTGTCTTGAAGTTCATATGCAAACATCATTTGCGCCAGTTTGCTTTGGCTATACACTTTGTTGGGATGATAGTTTTTATCCCAATTCATATCGTCAAACTGAATTGTTCTTAATCCCATTTTGTGACCTTCACTGGACACCACCACAATCCTCCCCTGAGATGCCTCGATGCGCTCAAACAACAACCCGCAGAGCAAAAAGTGGCCGTAGTGATTCACACCAAGCTGGCTTTCAAAGCCATCAACAGTGAATTGCTGGGTAGCCACCTGAGCGATCGCGCCATTACAGATAAGAGCGTCGATTTTCGGCACTTTTTCTAACACTTCATTCGCCCCTTGACGTATAGAGGCAAGATCCGCTAAGTCTAAGGCTATGAAACTAACCTTGGCAGCAATACCAAATTCTTTTTTAAGCTCGGTAATGGCTGTTTCTGATTTACTTGGATTGCGATTTAACATCACAACTCTTGCGCCCTTCGACAATAATATTCGCGTAGCCTGGAATCCGGTCCCAGCATTAGCACCAGTAATAACAAAGGTCTTGTCGATAAGTGAACCAAGGCGCTCTGGGCTCCAGCCATTCGGTCCAAATTGATTATCAGTTGTCATAAATTACCCTTCAATATTCGTTTCATTGGTAGCAAGTTCATCGCCATAGATAAGTGTGTTCATCAGCACCTTTACTCAACAACGCTTAGCTCACTTCATTAAATGCACTATAATGACTTCAACCTCGATTAAACAGACCAAATAATCGCTAATAATTGCCTATTTGTATCATTCCATTGATTTAAGCAGCATCTGAGGTTAGCGTGTGAATAATCTTATAGAAGTGAATGAATTCAAATGAACAAAGAATTAATAAAGCAATTCATCGAAACCCGCATCAGCAAAAGTGGAATGGTAGAGACTGGGATCCCTGGCGTGCAATTATTTAAGATAACGGAACCAATTCGCTGTGCTCCCGCAGTCTATGAGCCTTCAGTGACAGCAATAGTGAGTGGTTGCAAAGAAGCCATTATGGATGGCGATAGACACTTCTACGACAACAGTAAGTACATATGTTGTACTATGCCCCTGCCAATAGAAGCCGGTACCCCAAAGTCTTCCCCCAACGAGCCTCTAATTGGCGTGTACATTTCATTAAATAGTAAAATAATGACCGAGCTCGTCATAGAAATGGAAAGTGCGGCAAGTGATATAAGCATGAGAAAAAGCCCACTGCATCCACAAAGTATTTCGTCAGCCAATTGGGACGAGACCTTCACGGACGCGCTCTATCTATTAATATCCTTAGAAAACAACCCTGCTGATGTTGCAATTCTTGGTTGTAGCCGTTTACGTGAACTCTATTACGCCATATTAAAAGGCGAATCGGGATATTCATTCAGACGTTCGTTTGGCATAGGGAATGGAATTGCCCGCTCAATTGAGTTTTTATCTTCTAACTTAAACGAGTCGATTACTATCGAAAATATGGCGGATCAAATAGGAATGAGTCGAGCTGTGTTTCACCGTAAATTTAAACAAGCAACGAATATGTCTCCCATACAATTTGTTAAATCTATGCGACTTAACAATGCCGCGATGAAAATCGCCGAGGGGACAAATGTTAACGTCGCCGCAATGGAAGTTGGCTACCAAAGCTCATCTCAATTTAGTCGCGACTTTAAACGCATGTACGGACAATCGCCAAAGCAGTGGAGCCAGAAAAAAGAGAGAATGAACGACTCTATTCGTCAGATGAAAGCATAGAAAACAGACAGGCACGAAGATGGCATGCCGAATACAACCCGCACCAGTATTGAGCTTAGAATGCTAGCTAGGGGTCTTAATAGGCTTGCTTTTCTATTGGTTATCCCTGCTGTTTAATGCCTCTGCTTGAGCAAAAATTAGGTAGTCGTCTGGTGCAGCTACCTTATTTTGCTTGGCTTGATACATTGCAATATCCGCTAACTTTATTAACGTATTCATGTCGTTGCTCATGCGAGGATAAAAAGCAACTCCCACACTCATAGAGACAACTGTGGGGGTTTTATCGTGATTAAAATAGAACGGCTGCTTCACCCCATCATTCACTTTTGCTATGGCTGTCTTAACAGAGGCTTCGTCTTCAGCCTGTAGAAGCAACACAAATTCATCTCCTCCCCAGCGAATAGCCACATCATTTTTGCGGATTTTGTCTTTTAATTGTTCAGATACAAAAATAAGTACTTCATCGCCCGCATCGTGACCAAAAATATCGTTAACGGCTTTAAAACCGTTGAGATCAATTAATGCTAGTGCAAACTGGTGACCTTTATTCATCAGCTTTGCAATGAGCTTTTCACCACCATTTCGATTGTAAATTCCCGTTAGTGAGTCGAAGTCTGCTTGTAATGCCAGCTTTTGCAATTCATGTTTACGATTTGAAATATCATTTAGCGTTATTTGATAAAAACGCTCGCCGTCTTCTGTTATTAATGGGCTGGCAATCAGTTGAACCCACATAACATTTTTACTGTTAGCTGACTTGAGTTTGAATTCGCCAGTGGCAAACTCGTTGCGCTCAAAGGACTCAAGAAGTGACGCTTTGATTGCCGCAGGATTTTCAAATAACTCCTCCAACAGCTCACCATAATCCTGCTTTTTTGCTAAGCCAATTTTTCCAACCAGGTCGATAAACGCATTATTTTTAAGTTCGATTATTCCACTTTCAGTCATTAAAACCGTTGCCGACTTCGCATTTTCAAAAAGCATCCTAAAACGATATTCCAAAAACTCAATTTCTTCTCTTAATTGGCGCTCTTGGGAGAATTGCTCTTCAACTTTACTTAACAGCAGGTTGGTATAACGCACCAGTGCGCCAATTTCACTGCGAGTGTGGTATTTAGGAACGGCAATACGTTGGGTTGTACTGGGAGTAATTTTATGTAGTGAGCGCCCCACCCGAATCATAGGTGAAATGATGATGTAGTAGGTGATCAACAAGGCAACAATACCCACAACAAGTGCTGATGCATATAGCGAATAGCTATTGTCGGTACTGATCTTCTCTGCCTGACGGATGATATGGTCAAGGTTTGGGTATATGTTAACTTCAGCTAACGATTCTTCAGGAATAAAAGGGTGCCGTACTACAAATGCCCGAGATTGCGTATCTTTGTTAATCGCTTCGGTAACGTTTAACTGATAATACAGGGCATCACTTTTAATAGACGCCGCGAGAATCTTTTCACTTGTAACCAAACCATTGATCGCTTCTTTGGCTAAATCTTCATCTTCTAAAAATGCAGCAATGGAGGCGGTTGCATCAACGGTTCGATAAAGTTCTTCAATGTCATGGTTCGCTTCACTGATCTCGTGCTCATAAGTGGCGCGATAAAAAAACTCTGCAGTGGTAAAAACCACCAACATGGATGCAGCAATCAGAAACAGTGAAAATCGAAACCCTAGACCATGTATATTAATCAAAACGATACACTACCTTCATTTTGTTAGTAACATTCGACTCATAAATATACGCCAAGGCAGATTCATCTTCCTCCAGTCTTTGGCAAACATCATCTATCGTCTGTTCAATAACGGGCGGCTTAACGCGACCTGAAAACTTTAACCTAGACCAGTAGGCATTAACACGAGCGAGTGGCAACCCCACTAATGCTTCGTAAAATTGCGCTTTAAGCTCGGCATTTAATTCAACGTCAATGGGCGTGGCTTGTTTTCCATTAGGAAACGCAGAGTACTTGCCCATAAAAAGATCAATTAAGCCTTTTTTATCCATTACTTGCACGTCGTTTTTTTGATTTGTGACGACGACGATTTTCTCTGGCGTAGCGCCTAAACAAAAGAAACTGTTTAATGCCATTAGTATTGTTAGAGTCAGGGAGTAGCGTTTATAAAACGTCATATCAGCCCCCTAAAAACTAAAACTTAAAGCAAGAAATAGGGTATGCGCAACGTCGTCCTCTTCATCATCAACAACTAACCCATCTCGGGCTCTAAGGCCGCTCCCTCTCGCTTCTATATCGGTACGCTCAAATTGTACTTTTAAAGCAAGATTTTCTTTTAAATCCCAACGCCAACCTAAGGAAAGTGATTGCTGATGATGTGCCAAGGTGTTGGCGACTTCTTCCACAAAAATGGCCAACTCGGCTGTATTTGCATTAAAGGGAAAGTCGGGTTTTTCTTGGCTCAGATAATACGCGTCTGTTTTTGCAAATGAATACAAACCGTAAAAGGTATGCGCTCCATAAAGATAACTTATATTCACGAAGCCGTTTAAAGAGTGTCTTAATCCAAGCGAGTCAGAATCAATATGCGATAACTCGCCTGAGATCTCCCAATCACCGAGATAGCGATTTACGTAAAGCGAGGTATAGTGAATATTCGCACCGCGCAAACTCAATGAGTCAGCGAAAGCCTCGGCATCACTCCAGAAAGGTTGTAACTGTGCCACAGACGACGCAACGAACGCAGTGTCTGCGTTATCATTTTTAGCCTCTGTTCGGGTGTGTTTTAATGCAATGCTCCAATCAAACGAGACAAATTCAACACCTATAGAGCGTAAGTCATTAAAGGTTATTGGGCTGTACTCGTTTCTAGAAAAGTCGCTTTCTCCCTGGCCCCAAAAGGCTTTAACTAATAAATTAAAATCGCGATAGGGCTTGAGGTAGCTGATATCCGCCCCATCAAAACTTCTGGCTGGGACAATACCATAGACCTCAGTAGGCACTTTCACCCAAGGGTAGGAAATTGAGACGTCTCTGGTATCACTGAAGTGAAAGATATCGGCCGCAAGTCTCCCTGCTCTGACTTGCCACGAAGGGGAAATTTCGTATCTAAGGAAGGCCATTTGCGTTATCGAGTCGACGTTTTGTTCATCCTGTTCTCGATAAACAAATTGCCCAACAAAATCGAGGTTTTGTGAAAAGCTGTAGTCGAGCTGCACGCCAATTAAACTTAAGGGTTTAAATGCAAAACCATCTTTCTTAGCTATCAGTGCTTGTGAGCGGTCAGTACGAAATTGATGAGTACGAGTATCCGCGGTTGCAAATGCTAAGGTTCCAAACCCGCTAACTTTCAGCTGATTTTGTTCTGCTAAAGCGCTAAAAGTTATCAGTATGCTCATCATTGCTGGGATCAGAGAAAACTGCTTTTTTATCATTTAAGTACATCCATTTCGAAGTTTGTTCTTACTCAGACCAACAAATCCATAATGTTGAAAATATTGGCTACTATAAGCATAGTAAAGAAACAAAAAAAGCACTGAAAAATCAGCCATTTTTTTGCACCTTCCCATGATCTTAAAAAGCAGTTGGTTAACTAAATTTACCTAAACCATAATCTCACTCAACTTATATTCCAGTAGCGCGTGGAATTGAATCGCTAGGCAAGGAAATCGATAAATGCGAATAGCCTTTTCCACACAGTGTGTCTTCGCCGCACAAAAAAGCCCATAGAACAAAGCGGGATACACAATGACGATAAGGGGTAATAAAGAAGCTAAATTGTCGTTTCCTTGCCAAAGGCATAATTCATTACCTGAATGAATAATACTTAGGTATAGTTGATTTGGATTACCCTAGGGGTCAGTTTATGGCTGTCTATGTGATTGCGGTCTATGTGATTGCGCATAATTAAAATCCCCCTGCCGTTCGTATGACTTTCTTGGGGTTATACTGTTAGTATTAAGTACTTGTCTTAATTGACATAATTAAATATGGATATTACTCAATAACGTTAGTGAAAACTGGAGTGAGCCGATGAAACTTAAACCAACAATTAACCTGAGTGCTGCAATTAGCTTAGCACTTATCTGCGCAGTGAGCACTCCCCTGATAGCTGCAGAAGACCTATCAAGCTGCGCAACAATTACGACAGAACACAAAGGCCCACCAGGTCCCCCTGGTGGCAAGAAAGAAGAGTCTGCGGAAGAAAAAGCAGTTAAAGCGAGAATGGGCAATACCAGCACGTTGATGCAAACAGTAGCTATACCTGAGTCCGTTAAAGCGTGTGAAAAAGATAGCGGTTATGATCGCCTTGTTTGCCTGACAAATATCTTAAAAACCAACGTATCGGATGAAATGTTAAAGTCTCTTCAGCTCGATTACTCTGTAGCAACTGCGAAAAAGTGGAGCAACCTACCTGCAGGAGCATTCCCATCCAGACCCGGTGTGTTTATGGGCGAGTTCAGCTCTGAACAGCGAGGCGTGGTGAAAGCGATCATGCAACAAGCTGCAAGCTTGTCTGACAACGAAGGGTGGGATGAGATGGTGCAAACCATGAATGCGGATGATTACATTAGTACCGTTAGTACCGACTACAAGGCAGGTTACTCGTCTTACAATACTAAAATCGCATTTTTGGGCAACCCAGCTGACGAAGGTGTTTGGCAACTTTATTGGGGCGGCCACCATTTCGCATTTTCCAATACGTATAAAAACGGTAAGTTAATTGGTGCAACTCCTTCATTCCGTGGTGTTGAGCCATTCCCATCCTTTGAAATGAACGGCATGACAAACATACCTATGCTTCAGGAAAGAGATGCCTTTGCTGATCTGCTGAAATCCCTATCTAAAGAGCAGCTTGCAGAAGCATTGCTTGAAGGAACTTATACTGACGTTTTAGCAGGGCCACAAGCTGATGATGCGATACCTAGTGAGCAAGAAGGTATTAGTGTTGCTAAGTTAAATGAAGCGCAAAAAGCACTTCTGATGGTCGCCGTCAGAAAGTATGTGGGTGATATTGACGATGCTGATGCTCAGGCTTATATGGAAAAGTACGGCGCTGAATTGTCAGAGACAGTTCTGGGGTACTCTGGATCGACTGATGTGAAGTGTGAAAATGACTACGTGCGTATTCACGGGCCATCGCTTTGGTTGGAGTTATCTATGGAGTCTAACAAATCGACAAATAAAGTCGGCAATCATCCTCACTCAGTATGGCGTGACATCGAGAGTGATTACGGCGGTCAGAAACAGTGATGGTCTGCAAATTAGGACGAGCCTTAGTGCTTGCTGTTTTACTGTGTGTTGGGGGTGTTAACCTTGCAAGTGCTCATGCATTGCCTGGGAGTCAGTTAACATTTTCTCAGGATGGCGAGCAACTTGAGTTATCACTACAAATTGCATTGGAAGACTTGATTATTGCTGATCCTGGATTTAAAACACTCATGGGGGAAGCTAATGGACACAAGCTTTCTGGAAAGAACTTTGATCACCTTGCGGCGTATTTTGAAAAGCATATTAAGCTCGCACATCAATCCAGTGATCTGCCACTGACGTTATCTAGCGCATCATTGAAGGAAGAGATGCAAGACCACCTAGGCACTTATGTTTTGTTGGTCTCTCAATTAATGGTGGATATACCTAACGGTGCAAGTGTTTTTCCGATGACGCTAACCTATGATGCAGTTATGCATGAGGTGCGTAATCACCGAGCGACTGTCTTTTGGCAACAACACGGCGAGGCGAATAAACGAATTGCTAACTTTGGTTTTAAGCCCGTTGGCGGCAAGCAACAAGGAAAGTTATTGGAATAATGGGGACAGAGTACTTTTTAATAAACGATATTGTTAGCATAGGAAAGTACTCTGAACCCACAATTGCCCCAACTTAGAAGCCGTTTTATACACCTTTTTTTCACTGTAATGATCACGTTGTCTTATTTTGATGATCTTTTGAATCTTCAGTTAAGGCAGCAATCACTTGACCAAGCTATGCAAGTTCAACAATCCAGCTCCAGTAAACTGCAGTCTGCTTTAAAAGCATTAGAACCACCGAATGTGTTAGCGAATAGCATCGAACAACAATTTTCAGAACTACATGAGCTGTTTGTAAATGAAGCTGCTTACATGATCAACATTGGAAAGCCCATCGCGCGCTTAGAAGAAGCTCTTATCCAAATTTATACCTCTAATTCGCCAAATAAAGCAGCGTTTACTAATATCAAAGAGGGGTACGACGCTAGAGGCATTTCCTTTTCCGCTTATAGTCAATTTCGCGCAAGAAACCTACCTGCGCCGATTGACAAGTGGTTAATCAGTATTACTGATAATGCAACTCGTGATGTTTTTTACCGAGCAAGAATACACATTAACCAGAAGTGGCAAGAAAATGTTCTTGCCGTTTATCGCAAGAATATAGTAAACCATTACCCCTTTAATAAACGTGCAAAACAAGACGTCAGCTATGCTGATCTGGTTGCTTTGTTTGGTCCAAACAGTGCATATCAGAGTTTTGAGAATGAGTATGTAGCTCCGTTTGTAGATAATGTTGATAACAGAGTGGTGAACCGCATTGTTGCAGGCATGAGTATGGACTTTAGTCAGGAATTTTTTGTATCTTATGAAAGACTAAGTAAGTGGTTTGAGTTTTTGACACTAATCGAGAAAGATGGACGTGTTATTATCGACTTTAGACCCGTAACATTAACTTCAAATTCTAAGCAATTCATCTTGGAGTTCAACGGACAACGTTTGACCTATGCACATGGACCACAGCGCCAACAAAAAATTGCGCTTTATTTTCCGTTTTATTCCCAAAACCAAAAAACTGACGATATTCGATATGCTTTTAATTCAATCAGCAAAGAATCCAGTTCCACTAAAAGTTTTGTGGGAGATTGGGCGTGGTTTAGATTTTTGCAAGACAACAATACGCAGTTCACGCGTTCGAGTGAAATGGTGAGGTTAGTGATTAGCTCTAAAAACGACAAAATCGATCAACAAATGGTATTGGATTTGAACTTTCAAGAAAGCTCTTCTGAATTTATTGTGGGGAAATTATTTGAAAATGTCTCACTACCCCAGAATGTTTTTCAAACTGAGGAGTAATGGGATCAGAGAATATCTTTGTGAGGTTTATATGGACAGCCATCTTTTCAGGAAAATACATATAGCAATCGGGTATATTTGTTGAGGGTCCAGTCTGTGGGTGTTCGTGTGATTTCCATATGATTTAAATACATGACACCATCAAGCTAACTGAAACTTTAGGCGAGCGGCTGATACAATAGGGTCGTAAAAGCGTCCGCTGCGGGGGAAGAAGGTCTATCGCGGTATCGCAGTTGATACAACGGGCGAGAAAACATTTGATAGTGTCTGGTCGAGATCACTTTTAGTTTTTTCAGTTGCACCAAATCCTCAGTAACCACTTGAGGTAGCAAAGCTACCCCTAAACCTTGTGTGACCGCGCGGGCAATCGCCTCGTTACTGCCCAGTTGCATGCTGTCATTCACTGTTATGCCTTGTTTAGCTAATAAGGTAAATGACATTTGCCGAGTACCCGACCCCGGCTCTCGTAGTAGCCATCGCTGCTGACTCAACCAGTTCGCTTTATCGCCTATGGCAGTCAGCGAACCCGGGATCACTATGCTCATTGGGTCATCTTGCCAATGCTGGCTACTAATGTGTGAATCGTTTGCATGCCCTTCGACCAAAGCGAGGTCGATGGTGCAGGCAAGAAGAGCTTGTTCGATTTGCGCCGTGTTAGCGACTTGTACTTCTACTTTAATGTGTGGGTATTGTTGGGTGAATCGCGCTAAATAAGGTGCCAGCCAATAACCCGCTATTGTGGTACTCGCCCCTAACACTAATGTACCTTGTTTCAACCCTGTGCGCGCTCTTACATCTTCAAGTGCAGCTTGCTCTATAGCAAATATGCTTTTTGCATGATTGAACAAGCTCTGACCGCCTTCGGTTAAGGCTAATTTTTTACCTCTGGATGCTCGCGCGATTAACTGCATACCTAACTGATGCTCAAGTTCCTTTAACGCTTTAGAAACAGCAGGTTGACTGATACACAAAGCATCCGCCGATCGAGAGAAACTGCCCAGTTGAGCAACACTATGGAATACCCTGAGCGCATGTAAATTCATATTAATTAACCTAAAGTTATCAATACATGATTTTAATGTATTGGAGTTATATTTTGCCAAGTCCTATTATCAAGTCAACCTTTAATAGTGATAGCAATAGGAGCAGCCTTATGTTCAGTGCAGTTAAGCGTTTTTTCAATACCGGCCAGCAAGGATGCTCTCAACAAAGCAGTCACTTTTACGATTCGCGCTGGTGGCAAGGCTTAATAATGGTTACGGCTATCGCGTTGGTTGCAACCTATCTGAGTCATGTTCCTTTTGTTCAGCAAACAGGATTAAGCTCTTTAACCATTGGCATCGTGCTCGGTATTATTGTTGGTAATACCCTTTTTTCAAGGGTAGCCGTGCACACTGATGTCGGCGTAGATTACGCTAAAAGCATATTATTAAAAGCTGGCGTAGTGTTGTTTGGTTTTCGTATTACCTTTGCCCAAGTGGCGGGCGTGGGTTGGCAAGGCCTAGTTACTGACATGGCAATGCTGGGCTTAACGTTCTGGCTTGCGGTGCAGCTGGGCAAGCGTGTTTTCAAATTAGACGAACAGACCACCATTCTTATTGGTGCTGGCAGTTCAATTTGCGGTGCAGCCGCAGTCATGGCGACAGAGCCCGTGGTAAAAGCCCAAGCGCATAAGGTATCTGTTGCGGTTGCCACTGTGGTGGTGTTTGGCACCTTGAGCATGTTTATTTACCCTCTTGCTTATGGCTACTTAGGGTTAAGTGAACACGCCTACGGAATTTATGCTGGCTCTACCATTCATGAAGTGGCACAAGTGGTGGCGGCAGGCAGTGCGGTTAGCCCTGAAGCTGCAAATGTGGCCGTGATTGAAAAAATGCTAAGAGTCATGATGCTTGCGCCTTTTTTAGTGTTGTTGTCAGTGTGGCAAAACAAAAAACACGCAAAAACGTTGTCAGCAAACGAAGCTGGCAAGCCAAACAAAAGCAACATTATGATCCCTTGGTTTGCCGTGCTATTTATTGTGGCCAGTGGCATCAACTCGGCTCAGATTATCCCTGCAATTATCACCGAAAAAATAATTCATTTAGACGCTATTTTACTGACTATCGCTATGGTGGCATTGGGACTACGCACCCATATTGGCGCAATTCGCCAAGCCGGGCTAAAGCCTTTATTACTGGCAGCTTGCTTGTTTTTATTTCTTACCCTTGGTGGGTATGGGATAAATGTGGCGATAGCAGGCATATAGTCTTTTAACATGGATCCACAGATTTCAAATTTAGGCCTAGTTTTAAGAGGTTCAATAGACTTGCATCTTTTAAGGTAGTTGCAATAGCAGCCCAAAAACATACCACTGGTGGACGACGAAACGTTTCAACCCGGTGGTATTTTAGAAAAATACATATAGCAATCCGGTACCCATGAAAACTGGGGTTAATGATTAATTTACACTGACCCCATTATTGTATTGGGTGTTTAATTTTTATAGGAAGGATCAATACGATCCAATTTTCTTAGCCAAGCTTGCCACACTATATGACGTTCATGCTCTACTTTCTTAAACTGCGAACTAACATATTGAGCTAATTCATTAGAAATAGTCGACATTTTTGACAGGCTTCCCATTTGCGAAGCAGCCAACTGAATTTCACAGGCACGATTAAGGTAATACATAATTTGAAATGCATCTGCGACACTTTCACCTACCGTTAATAAACCATGGCTGCGCAGGACCAACCCTATATTATTGCCTAATGAATGCTGAATACGTTTACGCTCTTCAAGGTTCCATGCAACACCTTCATAGTCATGATAACCAAGACGATCATAGAACTCAGTACTGATCTGATTTAACATCAATAAACCATCATCACAAGCCGCTAAAGCCATACCTGCGAGTGTATGGGTATGCATCACACAATGGGCATCGTCACGCGCCATATGCAGAGCACTATGAATAGTAAAACCAGCGAGATTATAATCTGCGTCACCTTCTAAAATCTTACCTTGAGAATCAACAACAACTAAATCACTGGCACAGATTTCATCAAACATTAGCCCAAAAGGGTTGATTAAAAAGCGGGGAATTCCGTCCCCAGGTAAACGGACTGAAAAATGAGTATACAAAGTATCTTCCCAACCTAGCATCGCAGCTAGTCGGTATGCTGCTGCTAAATCACGACGTAAAATCGCTTCTTGTTGTAAATTATCACTGCTCATTGTTTAACTCTCATAAATTCTATCCAGTAAATTAGTAATGTTGTGGAATATACTTAAAATAAAGCATAAGTCATTTCATTCATCATCATTAGGTCAATCAAATGTTATAATCATTGCCGCATAATTATCGACTAGCGGAAAAATACATGGCGAAGCCTAATAAAAAAGCCCCAGAGTCATCCGTAGATATCTTCTGCTGCCAGTGTAAAACCCAGCTATTTAAATACCGCAAAGGCGGCAAAGGATCGCTACTTAAATGTTTTAAGCAACGCATCACTAAAGATTTCACTTTATCGCCCTGCACTTGCCCAAAGTGCAATAGCATCTTCGCCAGAGATACTTTAATAAGAGGCACTCCAGCATTTAAAATGATCGGTGGTAAAGTGTTTAGTAAATAATGACTATTCTACAGCAACAAGTCGAATTAGTGTGACTGTCTTGCTAATTGCTCCCGTGAATTACCTTAGTCCTTGCAACAACCCTCGTAACCCTTTGCCATGATTTAGATTGAACACTTGGGTTTTACCGTATTGTATCAACACAGATTTAATATCTTCGGAAAAGTAGTTATGCCAGTTGCAAACAAAGCCCATGCTCCATTTGGGGTAATCTCGCTTTTCTATTATTTCAGAAATAATGACGCGCAAATTTTGATGGCGGGGATCACGCCTGATTGACTCTAATAGAGTATAAACCTGCTCTTCTGAACCTTCTAAGACCTGAAAAAAATTCTGACCATTCACCACAAGAAAACCAGTTATATCTTGTTCGTCATTATTTTTTGTCGATACGGCAAGAATATCGTCGAAATCTTGCTGATTTAGTTCTCGAGCAAAATCACTAACATAGATTAAGTGAATCATAAATCGTCCGTTTTGATCTGATATAGTTTCAATCTACTAATTGGCGACTTAGTACAAAAAAATACCTAGGTCGTAATTGTTAAAATGACCCGTTATTAAAAAGTCCTATTTAAAATATAATGCAAATAATGGGTTCAATAGACAAACATCTTTTCAGGTAGTTGCGATAGAGGCCAAAATTACCACTGCTGGACGAAGAAAAGTTTCAACCAGGTGGTATTTTAGGAAGGTACATATAGCAATCCGGTATATTTGTTGAGGGTCCAGTCTGTGGCTGTCCGTGTGATGGTCTTCTCATTATATAGCTGACGTTGATATCGGATTTGTCTAACATTTGGCCTATATTGCTTAAATGTGTCAGAACCGCACCATGAACCATTATAGTTATAAGAAAAATTGTTGTTTTAAACACAAGGGAGCCTTGCATCAGTTTCTGGTGTTTTTAATTAGTTGATAGTGATGTTACATGGTTTAAAAAACGCAAAATCACATCAAGTTCTAACCTTATCAGGACAGCCATAATAAGAAGAAATTTATGTGCACAGCACAGAAAATGCCACAACCATGCTTTTGATTTACCCTCGACTCCAATTTTCCAAATTCCAAATAGACTTGCCAGATGTCCAGACATGGACGTCTGGACAATGCGAATTGCTTTACATGGATGTTACCTTTCGCCGCTCTGGCTTAGGAGTCTATTTTTAATTTGAATAGAAAATTGGCCGGAGCACGGCCTCTTTTGCTTACTTTTCTTGGCTGTTGAAGAAAAGTAAGTCGGACCGCAGGGATGCGGTTTGAACCCCCGCAATGGATTGCGGTGAACGAAGTGAATAATATTTGTCAGCAAAGCCCATGCTTTGTGACTTAACCATAAAAAAAGCGAGCCTAAGCTCGCTTTATCAAACCAACAACTGTCGTTCTCGAATAAAGTTTGTGAGTCTGGTGTCTAATTTATAAGGATTTTTTCAGGTCAAAAATCGAATGTAGTTTGTGAGTGGACTGATAATTCTATTGAATTCAGCCTGCTTAAATTTAATAAAGTTTGTGAGTAAAAACTGTTAGTTTTGGAGTAAATCTTGTAGTTCAAAGATATAAAATTATACACTCTTAGCTCCCTACTATTTCCACAAACATCAAAGCTTAGAGTTCAAATAACTTATAACTGTCAACGGTATTCCAAAACTGACCCACTAAACTGCTAAATTCGGTAAAGTAAAATTGACCCACCCTTAGCGGTTTTAGTTTAATTAGTCTCTGTGATTACAGGAACGATCCCTGCTGTTTTCTTT
>NZ_BAAGTF010000037.1:0-19086 GCF_054782055.1 Aliiglaciecola aliphaticivorans | reverse complement strand
TTAGCTCAACGGATATTGCTACATAAACGTTTTAAAGTCACAGCAGCAATGCTCCTAGCAGCGCAAAATGCGCTACTCAAGGAAACAATATGTGTATAAAAAATGTGGGGAGCCTACAGCCTAAAGACCATGCTACAGAAAGGTTAACCTGTAGTCGGGTGCTTTAGCCCCGAGGCCCTCCGAAAAAAAACCCATGGCCTGAAGACCATGCTACAGAAAGGTTAACCTGTAGTCGGCGGCTTTAGCCCCGAAAAAATCCCAGAGAAAAACATGGCCTGTAGTCGGCGGCTTCAGCCCCGAGGCCACCCCGAAAAAAAGCCCAAAGAAAAACATGGCTTGTAGTCGGTGGCTTCAGCCCCGAGGCAATCATCGCCGAGAAAAAACCATGGCCGAAAACCCCATGGCCTAAAGACCATGCTACGGGTTTGTGGAGGCGAAAAAAAACGGGCGAGTGCCCGTTTTTTGGTTTGGTATTTATTGCTTAAGCTTTGAAATAAGCTTCCAAGTCTTCGCTTCCACCGATGTGTTTTCCACCGATGAATACCTGAGGCACAGTATCACGTCCGCTCACAGCTTTAAGCGTTGTCAACGTAGCTCCTGCTCCCATTACCACTTCTTCAAAGTCATAACCTTTGTCTTTCAACAATGCTTTGGCTTTGGAGCAGAAAGGACAACCAGGTTTAGAGAAAACAGTCACGGCTTCTGGCTTAGCTGCTCCTGGTGCAACATATTCAAGCATAGTGTCGGCGTCAGATACTTCAAACGGGTCGCCTGGTAAGTCTGGTTCGATAAACATTTTGTCGACCACGCCGTCTTTTACCAACATGGAATAGCGCCAGCTGCGCTTGCCGAACCCAAGGTCATTTTTATCAACTAACAAACCCATGCCATCGGTAAATTCACCGTTTCCGTCTGGGATCAATGTAACATTGTCACTTTCTTGGTCCGCAGCCCATGCATTCATTACGAAGGTATCGTTTACAGACATACAAATAATGTCATCTACACCGTTATCTTTAAACGTTTTTGCCAACTCATTGTAACGCGGCAAGTGAGTAGATGAACAAGTTGGCGTAAATGCGCCTGGAAGGGAGAAAACGACAACGGTTTTTCCAGAAAAAAGTTCGTCGCTCGTCACGTTAACCCACTCGTCATTTCGACGTGTGCGGAAAGTAACTGATGGGACTTTTTGACCTGATTTGTCTTCAAAGTTAGGATTTGCTTGTGTCATGTAAATCTCCAATTAAATAAATAGTTTCGGCTAGTTGAGATAATAGTACATCGCATTATTGTTTGTGAATAGTGATTATAATCAATCACGTTAATCTAAAAAATAGATTAGAAAGATTTACTATTGCTAATCGCTTCAAAAGATAAACAAATTAATCGTTTCCATTATGAATAGATAATTCAGTAACTTTGTTACCCTAAGGTTACATATGGGTGTTATTTCCATCGAATTCAATGAAATTATTGTAAAGTTAGTGGCTTTATTAAAATAATTGAAAATAAATTACATATTATCCTTGCAATTTTTGCTCATGCTGGCAAATTCACCCGTTGGAAAAGGATATACGTCATAAAAATCTGAGCTGTTCGAAAAAGTTATTTCCTTTATCAGCCTCATTCTTGCGATACTTTTCCCTTACCTTAAACTTGGATATAAGAGAGATAAACCTTTATGTGTGGAATATTCGGCATTCTGGACATCAAAACTGATGTATCAGAACTTAGGACGCAAGCGTTAGAGCTTTCCAAATTGCTACGCCATCGTGGCCCTGACTGGTCAGGCGTTTGGAATAATAATAGCGCTATCTTGAGTCACGAACGCTTGGCGATCGTAGACGTGGATACTGGAGCGCAACCTTTAATTAGCCGCAATAATAATCACGTTCTGGCTGTCAATGGTGAAATCTATAACCACAAAGCGTTAGAAAAAGATCTTGCGCAACCTTACGACTTCAAAACAAAGTCTGACTGTGAAGTGATTCTTCCTTTATATCAGCAAAAAGGCATTGAGTTTATCGATGAGCTTCAAGGCATGTTCGCATTCATTTTATATGATGAAGAGCAAGATGCTTATTTAATCGCCCGTGACCATATTGGTATCATTCCTCTCTATACTGGCTTTGATGAACATGGAAATTTCTATGTTGCCTCGGAAATGAAAGCCTTGGTGCCAGTATGTAAAACTGTTTCAGAGTTTCCCCCAGGTCATTACCTGTGGAGCAAAACTGGCGAGTTGAAAAAATACTACCAGCGCGACTGGATGTCTTATGACGCAGTTAAAGACAACACCACAGACTTAGACGAGTTGAAAACCGCTTTTGAAAAGTCAGTGAAGTCGCACATGATGTCAGATGTACCTTACGCGGTATTGTTATCCGGTGGCTTAGATTCATCATTAGTATCTGCGATTGCCGCGAAGTACGTTGCCAAGCGAATTGAAGATGAAGATAAGTCAGACGCATGGTGGCCTCGCCTGCATTCATTTGCAGTGGGTTTAGAAGGTGCGCCAGATTTAGTTGCGGCTAAAAAAGTGGCCGACATGATAGGCACAGTGCATCATGAAATTCATTTCACTATTCAAGAAGGAATTGATGCCATTCGTGACGTTATTTACTATCTTGAAACTTACGACACAACAACCATCCGTGCTGCTACGCCAATGTATCTAATGAGCCGTAAAATCAAGGCTATGGGTATTAAGATGGTTCTGTCTGGTGAAGGTGCAGATGAAATATTTGGTGGTTATTTGTATTTCCATAAAGCGCCAAATGCAAAAGAATTTCATGAAGAGACAGTGCGAAAATTAGACCGTCTGCATATGTTTGATTGTGCTCGTGCAAACAAAGCAACTGCAGCTTGGGGTGTAGAGGCACGAGTTCCGTTCTTAGATAAAGAATTCTTAGATGTGGCTATGCGTCTTAACCCTCAAGATAAAATGTGTCTTGATGGCAAAATGGAAAAATGGATCCTGCGTAAAGCCTTTGATAACGGCGAATACTTGCCTGCTGAAGTATTGTGGCGTCAAAAAGAACAATTCGGTGACGGTGTAGGCTATTCTTGGATTGATTCAATCAAAGATTATGTTGATAACGAAGTGACTGACCAGCAACTTGCTACCGCTGAGTTCCGTTTCCCACACAATACACCAGATACCAAAGAAGGTTACTTCTATCGCACCATTTTTGAAGGCTATTTCCCACAAGAAAGTGCGGCAAACTGTGTACCAGGCGGAAAATCAATCGCTTGTAGTACAGTAGAAGCTTTAGAGTGGGATGAAAGCTTTAAGAATATGGCAGATCCTTCAGGACGCTCGGTGATCAGTGTTCACGGTAAATCGTAAATATTCCGTTATATGAAAATGGGGCTTTTATAGCCCCATTTTTTTGTCCAAAATAAAGCCCGCGAAAAAATCCATGGCCATAAACCCCATGGCCTAAAGACCATGCTACAGGGGGAATCTTGTAGGCGGCGGCTTTAGCCCCGCGAAAAAATCCCATGGCCTAAAGACCATGCTACAGGGGATTATAAATCCATGGAATGTTACCTGTAGGCGGGTGCTTTAGCCCCGCGCCAATCATTGTCATGAAAAATCTCATGGCGAAAACCTCATGGCCTAAAGACCATGCTACGGGTGATGATAAATCCCATGGCCTAAAGACCATGCTACATGAGGTTAGTACCAGAGTTCTTTGCGGTCGATGGGCGTTTCTGGGGCGATTAAGGGGTTGTCGATTTGGAAAAAGAATCGCTTGTCCATATTTGAGCGTTTAAAAATATCGTTGAATTCTTCTAAAAATAACTTATCAAACTCTCCATTGGCGATGGCTTTTTCCAAGCCATTTTCTAACAATTTCCCGAGCGTTCGATTGCTTTTATTGACAAAAAAGTACATTGCGGCGGGATACTTAACTCCCAATGTGGGTTCAACAACAATGGATTTATCCATGAAATCCGCATCGTATTCTTTCCAAACCTCAATAATCGAACGGGGAACAAAGTCTCCTTGATTATTTGCCAACATACTAAATATATTTGAATAATTTTTTGAAGTGACAACATCGAAGCCGTTGGACTGCAATATTTTGGTATCTGGCCAATCAAAACCTTGAATGGGTTTGAATTTAAGTAAGTTTTGCATCGTATCGATGTTCTTAAATTTAGCCAGTTGATTTTTCTTTACTAAAAATACCCGCCAACCAATGAGTCCTTTGTATATAGGGATTCGAATTGGAAGTAATCGATTCTCTCTATCTGTATCAGTCATGCTCCAAACCACATTAACCGAACGGTTCTCGGCCAATTGCTTTAGGGACTTTTCTTGCGACATAACAACACTAGCAGCCTGTAATTCGTAGCTTACACCGGTTTGTTCCAATGCCAAAGCCAACAGTTTAACTGGATATTCTTGACGGCGATCATTATCGGTCATAGGTCGAGGATAGGTAATCTCCCATGTTGCTGCTGAGGCAAAATGGCCAAAAAATGACAAGAGCATCAATCCAATTAACTGTTTCATAACTTAATTCCAGTGTCGTTTCATCATCTGATTAAATTGTTTGTCTTCATCATCTATTACAATAACAAGAATTTTAAACAAATTTACTTCATCTAATTCCAAGGTATAAGAACAATAGCAACTAAATACATCTTTTCCATTTTGATCACACAAGGTCCATCGTACTTTCACAAAAATAACACTCTCAGATAGGCGCATTGATTGAATAATCTTAGGAGTATATTTGGCTATTCCCCCCGCTTTTAAGCCATTAATGAGATCAAGATTAATCTCATCAATATCCTTTTGTGAGTGACAGATCTTCTTGCTTTCATCGGTCACTATAACCAAGGGTTTTCCAGAAAATTTTCCCATTTCACTGATTAACCCTTGATTTAACGTTTCAGAATAGTTCTCAAAAAACTTCTCAATTTTTTCCAATTACAGATACTCCCTTACTCAATGCCAATAAATTTATGGGTTTGTAAAGACAAGCGCCAATTTTTTGCAATACAGGTTTTCACTGCCAATTCAGTCGCTCTTTTTTGCTGACTGATGGGCTGTAGATAAACTAAAGGTGCAGGCTCTTGTTTAGCCCAAACTAATAATTCTTCCAATTCTGCAATATGTTTTTCCATGGCGATGGGATGCTTAATTTCGTTTGCTCGTAATATGGCATCTTCGCGGACAGCAAATCCGCCTTTCATATCAACTTTAGGTGACACTGTGACCCAAGTCTTTGGGCTAACTTTAATCTCAAATGTTCCACTGGTTTCAACAGAAACTGAATAGCCATGGGCAAACAACGCCTCACATAATGGACGTAAATCGTACATACAAGGCTCACCGCCGGTTAAAATGACATTTTTTGCCTGATAATTTTGTTCTTTGAACAAATTTAACAATTGCGCAATTGAAGTGGAAAACCAGCTTTCAGATTCAGCAGTTTCTGCCATGACTTGCTCAGCATCCACTTGAAATTGCGGGTCCAATGTCCAGGTATGCTTAGTGTCGCACCAAGCACAGCCAACCGGGCACCCTTGTAATCGCACAAAGATAGACGGCACACCGGTTAATGCCCCTTCACCTTGAATCGACTCGAAGACTTCATTAATTTTATATTCTATGGGAGTTTGCAAATAGACTTCCTCTAGCACTTTGACTCGCTTAACGGCATAATTCGCCTTTTTACGGTTTGCAGTCAAAGATTTGTTACTGCATTAAAACAATAGATTATAGAGAAGCAAGGCAAATGTCACAAAAGGTAGTGGTAATTTTTTCAGGTGGGATGGATTCTTTCACTGTACTTAACAAAGTCATACGCGAAGGTTATGAAGTCTATGCCCTGTCTTTCGACTACGGCCAGCGTCATAATAAAGAGCTGACTTACGCGGCAAATGTGTGTAAAGAGCTAAACATAGCGCATAAAATCGTCGATATATCCGCGATAAACCAGCTAATTGGTGGTTCATCTTTAACCTCAGACATCGATGTGCCCGAAGGCCATTATGAACAAGAAAGCATGAAGACCACGGTTGTTCCTAATCGCAATATGATTTTATTGTCGATGGCCGTGGGATACGCTGTTTCTCTGGAGGCCAATAAAGTATTTTATGGTGCCCATTCAGGTGACCATGCGATTTACCCCGATTGCCGTCCCGAATTTGTCCACAGAATGAATGACGTATGTGCCATTGCAAATTATGAAGCCGTTGAAATTGCTTGCCCCTATTTAGATGTTAGCAAAACCGATATCCTCACCGACGGTTTAAAAATGGGATTAGACTACAACAAGACATGGACATGTTATAACGGTCGTGAAAAAGCCTGCGGTAAATGTGGCGCTTGTCAGGAGCGACTCGAAGCCTTTGCACACAACAATGCAACCGATCCCCTCGCCTACGAATAAAACGAGTAACAATGATGTCCAATGAAAAGCAAAAAGTGGTTTTAGCAACGGGTAACAAAGGTAAGGTTAGGGAATTCGAACGCCTGCTTGAAAACTTCCCTTATACAGTAGTGCCGCAAAGTGAATTTGATCTGCCTGAAGCAGAAGAAACGGGCACTACCTTCGTGGAAAACGCGATTATCAAGGCTCGGCACGCTGCTAAATTAACTGGACTACCAGCCATCGCAGATGACTCAGGTTTGGCCGTAGACGCCCTCGGGGGAGCCCCTGGCGTCTATTCATCACGATATGCGGGAGTTGACGCTGACGATCAGCAAAACCTTGAGAAGCTGTTAACTGAAATGCAGGGCGTGGCAGATGAAAATCGCGCCGCGCGGTTTTTATGCGTCATTGTATTTATGCAGTCGGCACAAGATCCAACCCCAATAATTTGCCAAGGCGAATGGCACGGCCATATTAGTCAGGTGCGTCGCGGAGAAAAAGGCTTTGGCTATGATCCGGTGTTTTGGGTGTCTTCACAAAATCAAACCGCAGCCCAACTGCCAGCGGAAGTGAAAAACCGACTTAGTCACCGTGGCAAAGCTATGGCGAAACTATTGGAGAGTTTGTCAGACAAAATTGGGTTAATGGATTGATCGCGCCACCGCTATCCCTTTATATTCACATTCCCTGGTGTGTTCAGAAATGTCCATACTGTGATTTTAATTCCCATGGAATGAAACAAGCGATTCCAGAAAAAGAATATGTTCAGCACCTATTGGCCGATCTTGAATTCGATGCAAAACAGGTGCAAGATCGTCAGGTAAATACGATTTTTATTGGTGGCGGAACCCCGAGTTTACTCAGTGCAGACGCACTAAGTACGCTGTTAACGGGTGTTAAGCAACGGATAAATTTAGCCCCTGATGCAGAGATCACCTTAGAAGCGAACCCTGGCACAGTGGAAAGCCAAAAATTCAGTGATTTTAGTCACGCTGGAGTGAATCGTATTTCCATTGGAGTGCAGAGTTTCCAGCCTGAAAAGCTCCTTGCCTTGGGACGTATACATGACGACTCCCAAGCCCTAAACGCCGCACAATTTGCCAGAAATGCTGGGTTAAATAGCTTCAATTTAGACTTGATGCACGGCTTACCTAATCAATCCATTGAGGATGCCTTGAGCGATTTGCAAACAGCCATTTTACAACGGCCCCCGCATCTATCATGGTATCAATTGACCATTGAGCCTAATACGCAATTTCATTCCAAGCCGCCAACTTTACCCGATGACGATATTCTGTGGGATATCCAGGAACAAGGGCAAGTTTTACTCGATGCGGCAGGCTATAAACAATATGAAATTAGTGCATACAGCCTTCCCGGGCAGCAATGCCAGCATAATCTAAACTATTGGCGTTTCGGTGATTATTTAGGAATAGGTTGTGGTGCCCATAGCAAAATTAGTGATCCGGCAACTGGAAAGATAACGCGAACTGAGAAAGTGAAACATCCTCGCGGTTATATGGATTTAAGCAAAGATTATGCTTATAAAAGCTGGCAAGTGCCCCCTGAGGATATACCTTTTGAGTTTTTTATGAATCGATTACGCTTACTGGAAGCTTGTCCGAAACAGGATTATGAAATGCTGACAGGGCAAACCCTTAGCAAAGCTTTACAGCAAAACTTGCAAATTGCGCTACACAAGGGATTAATTTCTGAGACGCAAGATGCGTGGCAATTAACCTTATTAGGAAAGCGCTATCTGAATACGCTGTTAGAAACCCTAGTTTGAATTAACAAACACGTGGATGAAGATTAATTTGAAGTTTTGGTTTTTGAAGTAATGATGACATTGATATCACTAAGTGCTGGAACATTTGCCCGTAAGTCTTCTTCTATGCGGTCTAGATGATTCATTTTTTTGCAAAACCAGTGGGCTTTTTTACGCAAATATTGCGCTTTTGAGCCTACTTGCCTTTCCAGCTCCTGTCCCATTGCTTCTATACGTTGGGATAAATCATCCACTTTTTGCTCAGTTTCCTCGCCACTTCCGTCACTTAACCCGCCAATAGCCGACAATACGCCACCTAACGAGGTGTTAAATGCTTTTTCTAGTTGTGCTTCTATTTCTTCATCAACTAAATCATTCACATTTTCTAAGCGTCCTGGGCCGATGTAAAAATTTTCATTCGCTTGAATGAATCTTTCTTTAATTCGATTTTGCACCCGCTGTAGGGACGATTGGACTTCTTCGTAATTTGTATTATCAACACCAACCAGGCCTTGGTAAACATGTTCAACGGTTTCTACAGCCAGTTGTACCCCTTCAGTAGCCAGAATAATCATTTTCGGCACCACATAATGAATACCCGTAGAGAAGTCTTCTAGCTCCCTTTGCTGTTCATCAGCCAGTTGAACAACGTCTCCTAACACAATTAATTGATTGGTATCGTTGATTTGATAAACCGTGCGGTTGTGATCATCCACAACACGGATCTGGCGCTCGTTTACTACCACTCCGTATTTGAGATCTATGTCACATTTGAGATCCGCAAAACTGGTCAGCGGAAAAATCAAACAGATTGTTAACAGCAAAGCTCGCATTCATACACACCTAAAATAATCTAAGGCTATTGTGAACCCAAACTTGCTGGAAAAAAAGTGGGGAATAGATAAGCCGAATAAAATATAAGTTAATCGGCAGTGCGCACTAATCTAACAAACACAAACAGGTCTTTTTGTTTTATGGAATTACTACTATTAAAAAATGCCACAACCCAAGCCCGCTGCGGATCTGATAATGAAGGTGTGGAACTCCAATAGTCATCTGACGGGGTATTGGGAAAGCGTGTTTCATTAATGGCCGGTCGCACACATTGTCTTTCTGTCAGGCTCGCCAGTTCTTTGACATTGGGCAATCGCCATCCGTCTAAACTGGCGAACTCGTAGCCGTGGGCTTGCTGCAAGGCCTGTTGCCAGGTCAAGGCATCAGCATCACCGGTACAACTGCCGTTTTCCCAAGTTTGACCTATGCTACATTGCATCCACATTAAGTCGTGATCGGTGTCGGTCACAGTGCCATCACCATTATCAACGAATTGCGTCTCAGAAGCAGTTTCAGGTGCATCAGACAAACAGGTTTGCGCACTTGCCATCCCTGTTAACAACGACATAGCACAAGCAAATAGGGTAAATTTCATCTTAACGTCCTCCTCGTACTAAGCGCACTTTGCCTAAGGTAGATTTATTTAAAAAGTTATCGTTGCCAGTGGAGAAATCAATGGCCCATGCGGTTTGCGAGGTATCATCTGAGACGCCATCAGCACTTGGTTGGCTGGTCCAATACCAAAGGGGTGAGGTCACAAAATCGTCAGTGTAAGGAAAATAATTTACATCTATTTTTGTCCCCGTGACATTGCCGTAATGCACCAAGGATAACAATTCGTTGTGGGTAGGTAATCGCCAGTCGTAGAAGTTACACAGTCCTGCTTGATTCACTGCAGCGACAAAAGACTCAGTATCACATTGGTCGTTGTCACAAGTTAACCCTGCACTGCCCTCGGCCCCTTCGTAGCCACCGTTAAGGTCTTCCTGGTACCAGCTAAATGCATGCTCAGCACCGTGTAACTCGCTATCATCGGTTTTCACTTCCCATACCAATCCGGTGGTATTGTCGCGCACACAACTCCAATCTTCGCTGGTCTCGTCTTGTTCGTCTCCAATGGCATCTAGTTTAGTGAAGTCAAAGCCTTGTTCACCTCGTCCCGCTTTTTCTAACAAGCCATTTTCACTAATAATATCTTGCCCCCGTTGGCCATCTTGCCCTGGATAATCTGGCTGATGCCCGGTGCCATTCTCACTAACTGAGGCTTGCAAAGTCACCCCAGTATCATTCAAATTGCTAATGGGCAATGGTTTGATGCGCACGTTAATGCTGTCTTCTACTTCATTGCCGAAACTATCGGTGACCACTAAGGTAAAGGTAATTAACTCTGTTTGTGTTACTAGCGGTGCAACTGCATAGGTTTGCTGTGCACTACGATTATTAATATCTGGTACTAGCTCTGAATCATTTAACCAGTCGTATACCAAAGGCAGCCCTTCAGGAATACTGGTGCTAGCTTCCCCTGTTAGCAAAATAATTTCCCCTGAATACACCTGATGATCAACGCCAGCATCCACAACCGGCTGAGTTTGACTGGCACTTAATACGTTGAGTGTAATGGCAGCGGTGTCTTGGGCCCCTTCCTGGTCTGTTACCGTTAATTCAAAGCTCAATGAATTGGCATCATCTAAAATTGGGGTAATAAAAGCGATGCTATCTCCGTCCAAACTGACACTATCTAACACCTCAACTCCGGCAGTTTGTTGCCAGCGCCATGCCGCTATTGGGTCAAGGCTGTCCGCAGGGTCAACATCACTGCTGGTGCTGCCATCTAGGGTGACTTCAATGCCAGCGGGATAGCTGCCTGTGGTGACTGGATCAAGTACTTCTATTAAGGCGCTTGGTTGTTCATTAACTGGATTGATTACATACTCAACTGTATCCGAGCCTTGATTTCCATTTTCATCTGTTACGACTAAGGTCAACACATAGGTTAGATTTTCAGTGGTCGTGGGGGCAACAAAAGTGGCGGCAGACGAGTTCACATCTTCTTGGGTAATAGTGAGTGCGGGTGAGGCACTCCAAGTGTAGGTTAAAGTATCGGTGGTGCCTTGTGCGGTGGCGCTAAGCACCACAGTGCTCTGTTCATTCACACTCTGATTCGCACCCGCATTTACCAACACATCAGGGGTGGGTTGATCGGTATCGCTATCAAGGGAACTCCCTGAGCACCCAGTCATTATCAAGGCAAAAATGATTACAACCAGAACGTTGCTATGTCTACGAAATAAAGTATGTTTCAAGAAAAACCCCATAATTGACGGCTCACTATTGGTGGATAAGCAAATCAATATTCGCTTACATCATAGGGAGAATTTAGCAATTTATATACCAAAGGATGTGAAATGAGATTCACTGGGAGTGAACAACATGCTCAGGGTTTGAGTTTTTCTTCCAATGCATTCAACGTCACTTGCAGCGCTTCATAACTTTTTTTATTCTCCGCCACATCAGTAACATCGTAAATCATCATACAAATGGTAGTCACTTGGCCCGTGGCACTCGATAATGGCGAGATGGTGATATTTTGATACATGAAGTCTTCACACCCGGTAATAGGGCGGTAGTTCGGAAATCTAAATAAAAAAGGTCGCTGCTCCCAGGTCATAAATGCGCGAGTGCCTAATTCGAACACGGGGCGGGTTTTACGACGTAACCATTGGGAGTTTATGTCGGGGAATAGTTCGAACAAGCTTCTATTTTGTACATGGGAGGGTAACAAGCCACTATGACTTTCCATGAAAGCATTCCATACTTTCACCTCAAAGTTTTGATTTAGCACCACTATGCCAACATCAACGGTTTGCACCATATCCATCATCCAGTGGAATTCCGCCATATCGTCATGTTGAGGCACCATTACTCCTCCAATAAGTGTGACAGTTTATAATTCATGACTTGCATGGATTCTTCAGTAAATAACAACACTAAATCACATTGCACATTATAGCCCTCTAACCCATAACTAAGCTCAATAGCTAGGGTTCTGCGCCATTTAGCTTTATTGTTTGAAATCAGTTCCGAAACACTTCGGTGTTGTCCAAGCACCATGGGATGTCCCTGACTAAAATGTATATCAAGTTGAGTGGCAAAGCCTCTCAAACAGGTTCCAATTAAAATATTGGCGGCATCCATTAATAGTTCAAGTTGTACCTGATCGTCGACTTCCTCGGTAATGTCCATTATTTTAGCCACATCACCAAAGCTCGAATCACTTAATATGAACAGCGCTTCCCCCGACACTCCGGCACCTAAGAATCCTTGGCAAATACCCGATACAGAGTCTTTATCTTCTATATCTTGCAGCATCATGTGCAGCTCAGACACTTCAATAAGATTGACGTTGGGGATTGGCAGTTTCACAAATACGTTAAGCATTCGTGCAAGATGATCGCCCGCCTGCCCCATGGCAATATTGGTTATCTCTTGATAACAGTCTCGAATATCTGCAGTTAAAGAACTACTTAGAATTTGCTTTTCGGGGACCTCTTTGCCAATAAGTTTGTGTTTCACTAACACGTCATAAATGCGTTCAGGGTTAACTGGCTTTTCTATAAATTCGATAGCACCCAAGGCTTTTACTCTCTCGTGGGCAGTGGGCTGAACATCACCACTAATCACAATAACCTTAGAACTAAGTTGCTTTTTGTGGATCATTTTCAGGGTTTCATAGCCGTCCAGTACGGGCATATTGAGATCAAGAAACATAAGCTGCCCTTTCCCCTCCTCGATTGCAGCAATTGCCTCTTTCCCGTGTTTAGCAAAATGAATCGCAACCTGCCAATCTTGAGGAAGGCACTTAGCAACTTGTTTGCGTGCGACCATAGAATCGTCACATATCAACACTGAAAACATATTAATTCGTATTCTCTATTCAAATAAAAACGCCACGGAAAGACAAAGCTGCTCATCAAGGGTAAATTTTTTCAACAAAAAAGCAATAAATTCATCCGCTTATCAGATGCCTTATGTTAATAAATAGCAGCGTTTGAAAATTACACCAATTAAAATCCGTCTTTAGGACAGTTTTTGCTGTAAACCTAGGGGTGAGTACGAAAACAAATCACCAATGGCTCAGTTATTGTTTTGTTGAATCAATAGATGACAAAAAAAGAGGCTGCGTTTTGCAACTAACAGCCTCTATTTATTCCAGGAATTAATACATGTTTAAGAAATGAGTTTCAAAAGCATATATTCATCGGTTCACTACGCCGACGTTTTAATCTTTTCACACAATTCACCGTTTAACAGAAAATTGTGATGAAATCACACCATTTTGAGTTAAACACCTCCTTATTTAATTTACCTATTAATTCAGCACCCGTAGCATGGCCTTTAGGCCATAGATTTCAAAGGGATACATCCCCCCTGTAGCATGGCCTTAAGGCCATGGATTTTAAAGGCCCCCCCCGTAGCATGGTCTTTAGGCCATGGATTTTAAAGGGATACATCACCCCTGTAGCATGGCCTTTAGGCCATGGGGTTTTAGGCCATGGGGTTCTAGGCCATGGGGTTCTAGGCCATGTGTTTTCTTCACGCCAATGCTTGGTGCGGGGCTAAAGCCACCGCCTACAAGGCACATCCTCCACGACATAAATACCGTGCTACGGGCTATCTTTTGGCTAACATTTTGTCGTAATTAACATTTACTTTTCGGGCTAAAAATCCTGCGGTTTCGTGGGCGTCATGCATGGCCGCAAACTCAAGGGCTGATTGGCCATTGCACATCAATCCTTTCGCCACTTTCTTATAATTCAGGTTGCTGGACTTCACTGCTTTTTGCAGTTGTATGCGGCTATCACTTTTTAACGCTTTGCAAACTTTCACTAAGGACGCTTGTTGATAGGATGTTAGATGTGAAGCAGCGAACGCAGAATTACTTGCAAATGCGCCTAACATAATTGCAATTAACATGACTTTTTTATTGTTTACGCTATTCAGAATTTTCATTTCAGTTCCACCATCGATTAATTTTAATGAGTGCCTAAATAAAGACTATTCAGGCTAACATCCACCTTATTGCCAACTCCCAATTGCTCTAGAAACAAAGCAGACTTGATATTAAACGTAAGAGTAAAAAGAGGTTTCGCACAGCAAATATCGCTAAGTTACAGTTAGATGAGACCAAGCGATAAGCCGCTAAAAAAGCGCGATGGACTGTCGTGGAAAATGGTTAACTAACCTAACTTGAACACGCTTTGTTACATACAGGCAAAATTGAATTTACAGCAGTGAAGAGAAAAAAGACCAATTAAGGAAATAGTTGGCTGGTGAAATGAAGCAGACAAGAATAGATTAAAACTATCGGAGGAATATATAAATTTACAACATAAAAAACCAAGCAAAGCGGCCAACAAAGGCCACTCAGATAGATAGGCTAAAACGCGTTGTCTTGGTGAATTTTAATAAACAAAGGCGAGTCTATTTTACTGTAATCGATTTTATACTCTTTACCATTTAGGGTTTGTACGAAAATCAAAGTCTTTTCATCACCAAACACATCCGTGACAGTCACATCCACCATCTCGATATCTAGCAATTTTGCTTCGCGTTTGTTTTCTGGCACCTTACCAGTGAATTTCTTCAAGGCTTTATGGGTGACGAGTACTGGCGGATTTTCTTCGCCATTAAGAATGAGTAGATCCAATTTTCTTATCTTATGAATGATGGTATTTCTACCACTGACTAAGAAAGGTTTTTCAGTCATAAATGTCTCCGCAATGACGAACCGCCATTAAAAAAATTCTAAAGCTGCAACTATGATTTGAATGTAACAAAGTTCTTGCTCGCTTGCACCCCTATTTAATTGACTTGCAAGCATATTTACTACTTTTTATGATCATAACACGCTACTTAGCTAAGGGATGATTTAACAGAATATCAACATTTAGTTTATTAGATAAATTTTACGTTGGTCAAATCTCTCTTCGCAGTTTGTTTAATTGACCCTAACCCTGTGTCATAATTCTTAGCAACATTGGTAGGGCTAACACTTCTACTTCACTTTCAAAACCAAACCCGTTTAATGGTTTATCGACGCTTTTCAAGGACGTTTCAAATAATGAAAAAACGCTATATTGTATTCTCACTGATTTTGGCTGCCATACTTATTTTACCTAAATACTTCAGTTTACAGGTTAGAGGAAATATTGAGCAATATATTGCTGAAATCAACAAAATAAATGGCTATAACGTTGAAATGGTCGAATTAAATGACGGCTGGTTTAGTTCCAATGGGATCCTTAAAGTCAATATTTCATTTGCCCAATTAGGCGCAAATTCAGATTTACCCTGGGCTCAAGGCAATCCCGTATTCTTGGTAGACTTTATTTCCCACCATGGTCCTGTTATTTTCACCGATGGTTTCGACATTGGCTTATTCAATTTGGAGTTGCTCTATAAAGGTGACGAATTAAGAACTAAGCTAAATTGGCCAGAGAATAGCAATTTTTACGATCTGACTATTGGTCAAGGTCTTTTAGGTGGCTTTGATATGGAAGATCACATAGTGCCCTTCTCAGTTGTGGAAGAGAATCATAATCAAAATGTTGTATTTTCTGGTTATCAAGGAGAAGGTGAGCAATCCAGTGGCGGTTTTTCTTACGAAGGAGAAATGGGTTCTTTTTTGTATACTTCGGACGAAGGTAAATTCGAGATTGTTGATTTTGATATTGCAATGGAGTCCGATGGCGAAATATACGCAGCAATGAGTGGCGAGATTTTTGAATCGACTGCCGAAGTCAACGTTAATAAATTAAATGTTTTGACGGTGGGTGAATCTCAGCAGTCTTTTGAATTAGATGAACTATCTTTTTCGGTCTCCACCGACATCAATGAAGAAGAGCAATTCATGGATGTTGCTCAAAACCTCGAAATCGAGAGTATTTCAGCCATGGATTATGATGTCACAGACATTCAATTAGAGGTTGAAACAAACCGGTTAAGTATCCCATTCATCAAAGCCTACCAAGAGTTTGCTAAAAGTTTGTCAGGCATGGACGAAATCGAAATGAGGCAGCAATCAATGAGCTTTATGACCGATAGCCTATTGCCGCTGCTACAGAGCGCCCCTCAGGTAAATATCAGTAAGCTCTCGGCCAATCTACCCGAAGGAACGATATCAGGTTTTAGTAACAATCAATTAGTTGGCATTGATGCCCTACCGGATGCCACCGCAAACCCAAAATTTTGGATTGACCACACAGTCTCGGAAACCGAATTAGAAATGGATAAAGATGTAGCAAACGTTATATTCACTCGCTACGTTACCAATCAGTTGCAACTAAATCCGCAAACAGCTGAAATGTCGCAACAAGAAATAGAGCTGATAGCAGCACAGCAAGTCCCCAACATGATAGAAGGTTTGAAGCTACAAGGCTTTATTGTGGAAAAAGATGACAAGCTGTTATTGCATTTCTCACTTAAAGATGGAAATGCCGTATTGAACGATAATCCTATTCCTTTGCCTTATTAATAATTCGTGATACCCAGTAAAAGGTAACTGAACCGTTACCTTTTACTCTATTCGCAAGCAAAACGCACAAATATTAAGCAAACAGGATTATCTGTCATACAAAATAATGACAACACCGAAAAAACTGCTTATACTGCGCACCGATTTGGAAAACCTACTTCCAATCATCCTCAAATGGCCCGATAGCTCAGTTGGTTAGAGCATCCGACTCATAATCGGCAGGTCCCCTGTTCAAGTCAGGGTCGGGCCACCATTTTTCCAATTAAAATTGATGCCACAATTGCCCCCCAAATTCGGAAAAACCGTTAATTTTCTTGTGGAAATCTCAAACCTTTTTAATGATTTCCGCTTGACAAGATTCGCAGTTCCAACCGATAAAAATATCTTTTCCCAGAAGAGAAGGTGCTAGCCAAACAGCAACACCTGGAAGAAACGCCCATTTCATTCCGCTTACGAATAATAGTATAGAAAGCCCTGTTGTGATAATGATAAGAAAACCCCACGGAAGCATTGGCGCTTCGCGTCTAACTTCATGTAATTTATGCTCACAATTCTTACATTCGCGATCCGACTCTCTATACTTTAATTTTACACTCATTTTTAGCCTGCAGTTAATCTGTTGAATTATAAAAGAAAGTTCTTATTCTACTTTGAAATTATTTTTATTGCTTTACAAATTTCGTTACATTTCTATTTGCCGGTTCAAATATATAAATGTTAAACATGGACAGCCACAAACTAGACTCTAGGGTAACCCACATCAACTATGCTTAAATATTCTTAATTCAAGGAATGAATTATGCCATTGCCACGGAAGCGCCAAATCAGTCTTACAGACACCCCTTATTATCATTGCGTATCCCGTTGTGTTCGACGGGCTTTTTTGTGTGGCGAAGATAAACTGACTGGAAAAAGCTATGAGCATCGTCGCCAATGGGTGGAAGACAGATTGTTATTTTTGACCACGGTCTTTGCCATTGACGTGTGTGCGTATGCGGTGATGAGTAATCACACCCATGTGGTACTGCATGTTAATTCTGACAAAGCAAAACATTGGACGGATAAAGAGGTTGCTCAGCGCTGGCATATGCTTCACAAAGGGACTCTGCTTTCACAGAAGTTCACATCTGAGCAAGCTACTGAGCTTAGTAAGGCTGAACACATGACACTCCAGTCCACTTTATCCGTCTATCGAAGTCGATTAATCGATATCAGCTGGTTTATGCGAGAATTGAATGAGCCCATCGCCCGACAAGCAAACCAAGAAGATAACTGTACGGGGCATTTTTGGGAAGGGCGATTCAAGTCACAAGCACTGCTAGATGAGCATGCCTTGGCAGCATGTATGGTGTACGTAGATTTAAATCCAATACGGGCCAAAATGGCAACCACCCCAGAATCATCTCATCACACCAGCATAAAGCGCCGCATTCATGATTTTAAAAAAGGGTATCAGCCAACGACCCTCATGCCTTTTGTTGGTAACCTACAAAAGCCACAACCGTATGGATTAACATTCAACTTAGTCGACTATCTAAAATTGGTGGACCTATCGGGTCGCAGAATCAATCCTGACCAACGAGGGGCAATTGATATGTCTGAATCGCCCATATTGCAACGCTTAGGATTCGACGAACACACCTGGCAAGATATGTTTTTAACCTTTGAAACACATTTTAGTGTGGCAGCCGGACAAACAGACACTTTAAAGCACTACAAACGAAAACGTCGGCAAATGAGCTCATTGGGTTAACGCCCTTCTGAATCACTTTTCATTTCAGGCATTTTTTCACAAGAAGTAGGTTTAGCATCGCGCCAAATTCATCTCAATGATGCTCAGTCGCCAGAAATCGATGATTGCCGCATCTATTTACCTAAAATTCGAGCGCGTTAAAACGTTTTGTTAAGCCACACTAAAAATAATAAGTCGATATCACGAATACCTTAATAGTGCCTGTCCATGTTTAAAAAGATGCCTGTCCAAAATCAGACCACGTTGAATAATTTAAGACTGTGGTTTATTCTTGCCATCGAATGAGATGAAATTTTTAGCCTGAATCAAAATTATCAACCTAGGGATCCCCCTTTTTAAACTGAGTATTTTTGATCCAAGTAAGCAGGTTTCCAGTATCTAATCTAATGTTTCATTAAATTCACATTATACTCCCACTTATTTCTGGAATCTTGGCGTCATGTTGTTAGAAAATGAACTGTTACTAGAAATAATTGAACAACTCCCTATCGCAGTGTTCGCCAAAGACCCAAATGACAATTATCGATTTGTTATTTGGAATAAAAAAATGGCCTCCCTTTTTGAGAACCCCCGTGAGAACGTCATCGGAACCTCAGATTTTGATTTTTTTAATGATATTGAAGAAGCGAAAAAATTCAGACAAATAGATGAAGATGTAATGGCTCAGGGGAAAGTTATGTAATCCCCCCATTTTAAGCAGCAGTTATTCGTAGAAATTAATTAAGCCGCTCTCAATAGTTGTTTAGGTGGTACACCACCAATTGCCATATTAGGTCGTTCATTGTTGTAAAGCCAGAGCCAG
>NZ_BAAGTF010000036.1:0-4669 GCF_054782055.1 Aliiglaciecola aliphaticivorans | reverse complement strand
CACCGCTGATCAGTTAGCATTAGTCTCGGCATGGTATTGAGTTGTTAGTTTATTTTTGGCGAAACAAATTATAACTCTTTACCATGCCGCTCAAAAACCAATCACGAAAGATCAACAGGCCCTAGCTACAATATCATCAGTTACCTCTAATTTGATGTCTAAGTTAGGTAAAATGACATCATGTTCCCCTGTGTAGGTAACAGTGCCACCATCACTTGCTCGATAGCGCATTTGCCACTCGGTAGGATTAGTCCACACCAAATAATCTTCGACACTGTCTTGCAGTACTAAACTCGTCACATCCGTTTTTTCATAGCGTACGCCAATATTCACGTCTATAGGCATATCGGCAATTTCGAAATACATATCTGCAGCTAAGTAAGCACTTTGGGTTTCTTCCGTCAAATCAGCCGTAGTCATGGTGCCAAAGTCAGGGTTTAGGGGATCAATTGAAAAGCCAAAGTAGTCCTGCATTCGAGCTATAACTTCAGCGTAATCGAAGGTGTAATAATAGTTTGTAACTAAGTCATTACCACCGTTTGAAAACTCATCTAAAAAGTTGCCTGTGTCGGTACGAGTAAACATACTATCAGGGAAAATAGCCTGATTGCCGTTGTAACCATTAGGTCCAACATTGCCGTTATTCGCTGAATAACCACCGAAATACTGATCAGTATTGGCGAGACCAAACTGTACTTTTGTGAGGAAACTGTCATTGGGATTGACCCACTCAGTATCCAATTGAATTTGTTCGATGGTCGACTCACCTTCTGCACGCCCAAACTGCGCAAAAAGAGGGTCAAAGTCAGCTGGATCAGCTTCTTCTGCACCATCAGGCCAAGTAATATCGAACTGTGGAATTCCGCCACCAGAAAAATCATAGGTTTTACTGACTATATTGTTGGGTCCTAAAATTACATTTCCCGAATGATGTGTACCATCATCGGCGCCATTATCAGTGGTCGTTTTCGAATCATGGTAGTCAAATTCCACATGAAAATCGTCAGTGGCTTGCCATTCAAAGTTAAAACCAATGGAGTCGCTCTCTACTAACAGGGTTTCAACGTTAGCCGAGTGAGCGAAATCATTACTCGACTCAGTTAAGCTGATAGCTGAACCTCGCTCATCCAGCTCGTAAGAATTGATATTTCCACCGAAGTTAAACCAAATACCAAACCCTTTACCCGATGTCGCCGTTTCGGCTTCAGAATACACGTAATCTAATGTGAAGGTCATATCGTCACGAGGTGCATATTGCAGTGTCGCCATGCCGTTTACACGTGTGCGTTCAACGTTATTAATATTGTAGGAAATTTGACGAGGCAGGTAAGTGTGACCTGCTTTGCCATCCTCCAACGAGCCATCTAATGTATCTTCTTCTAAACTTGTTGCGTCTGGCCTCAAATCGATAAAATCAGTGGTGCTGCCTAGAGATTGGTCTGCCTGCCAACCGGGCACATTGGCACTTTGCTGCTGAAAATTGCGTTCTTGCATGGATAATGAAATGGCGACACCGAAAGTATTGTCGGCAAAAGTATTGCTATATAATGCAGAAATCTCTGGGGTTATATCCGAACCTTCGACATTTGATTCATCATAAATTCCCTTGCCAGAAACCACATATTTCAAGCCTGGGCTGTTTAATGGTTTAGCGGTTATAATATTAACGGTTGCGCCTAAGCCTCCACTTGGTACATCTGCGCGGCCGGTTTTATATAGTTCTAACGCGCTGACACCGTCAGAAGAGAGGTTTTCCAAATCGTATGAGCGATTGTTACCTGTTCCCGGCATTTGGCGACCATTGAGGGTTACCAGGTTAAAGTCAGGTCCGAATCCACGTACTGTTATTTGGCTACCTTCCCCGTTTTTACGGCTAATGGTTACCCCTGGAATACGTTGCAATGATTCCGCGATATTGGTATCAGGAAATTTACCCATTTCTTCAGCAGAAATAGCATCGACCACCCCTTGGCCACTGCGTTTGATATCCATTGCCCGTACCAAAGAGCCGCGGATCCCTTTTACTTGGATCACTTCTACATCATCTTGTGTCGTTACGGCTTCTTCCTGTGCATTAGCGGTAGATACTAAAACGCCACCTAGTAGCATAGACATTGACGCAGCTAAGGTTTTTTTCTTGAAGGTCATGTGTTTCATAGTTGCCCTACTTAAATTGTTCTTTATTCTTTGTAAGCCCTTGGGCTTTACACCTGTTTTGTATTGGCATAAAACCCGGCAAGTCATAATGTGGTATTTCTTCGAGCCTTTAGTTAGACGTGATTTTCAGGTTATCAATGCGATAAACTGCACCATCACCTGTCCCCCAGGCTGGGAATATCATTACGACGTTAATCGCACTTATATCCAGACCTGCATCGGAAAGCGTAAGAAGATCAAATGTATATGTTTGCCATTCGCCGGTAACAGGGGGCTCACCTTCATTACTGGTTTCCACTGCTAATTCCACTGCTGTGGCGGCATCAAGAGACTCCACTTTAAATAGCCAAGCGGTATCTTCGCTAGGGGTTGCAATCACTTTCAAATCGAATTTGATCACGCCATTTGATAATAAAGTGGTAGCGTCAAACTCTGTACTATCCTCAGCTAAGAATCCCATTACGGTAGGCGTTTCGCCGATTTGGAATTCAGCGACTGCGCCATGGGCTGTATCGGCATCGACTTCAACCGTTGGCGTTGAACCGCCGCAGCAATCCCACATAGGCCATAGGGGGTTTTCTGCATTTTCAAACACGGTGAGTGAAGGTGGTGGTGGATTAAAAATCTTAGCATTATCAACACGGTAAACGGCACCTTCTCCTGCGCCCCAAGAAGGGAATATCATCACCACATCAATTGCACTCAAATCCAGACCCGCATCGGCTAAATCTTGTAAGTTAAATGTATAGGTTTGCCATACACCGGTAACCGGAGTAACCCCTTCATTGCTTGCAGATAAATCCAGTTCTACCGCCTGAGAAGCCCCATTACTTTCTGCTTTAAATAACCATGGCGTTGCGTCACTAGCAGTGCCACTAACGACTTTCATTTCAAACTGAATGACACCAACGGCTTCAAGCAAGCTAGCATCAAATTTAATTCCCTCAGCCGACAAGAACCCCATAACAGTAGGCGTTTCACCTATGGAAAATTCTGCCACAGTACCATGGGCTTCATCGTCGATGACTTCTACTGGTGTTGAACCACCACAGCAATCCCAAAGAGGCCAATCTAAATTGGCTTGGTCTTCAAATAATATTAATTCTGGGTAATCGATGGTGAATTCCATATTATCAACTCGATACACCGCACCTTCTCCAGTGCCCCAAGCTGGAAAAATCATAATCACATCAATGGCGGTTAAATCTAAACCCGCATCTGCCAAGTCTTGCATTGAAAACGAAAAGGTTTGCCATGTCCCTGTGGTTAAAGGGTTGCCATCTATATCTTGAGTGATGTCCAGCTCAACCGCTTCACTGGCACTGTTACTCTCAATTTTGAATTTCCAAACCGAGTTAGTATCAACGGGAGCTGAAACGATTTTCATATCAAAGGTCAACGCACCTGCGGTTAACATAGGCGACGCGTCGAAACGCACAGGTGTATCAAGTAAGGTGGTGTTAAACCCCATTACCGTTGGCGCTGAGCCAATAACGAATTCGACAACGGCGCCGTGTTCGTCGTCATCCATTTCTATGCTTGGTGTAGTGCCGCCACAACAATCCCAAATTGGCCAATCTGGATTAGCTTCATCAGCAAATACGGTCAGTTCTTGCACCACACCTGTTGATGGAGGTGAGGGCACTGGCGCCTTTCCCGTAACTAAAGCATCCTCTTCATCTTTGTAACCGGCACGCACTGTTTCGCACCCTTTACCAGTCATCGGGTTAGTTGAGCATTCATAAACTCGAACATAGTCGATAATATAGCTTTGACCATTGGCAAATGCGGTTTCATCGATGCCTAAGTTGTTGACATTAGAGGGCCAATCGCCACCAACGGCTAGGTTGAGTAAAATGTGAAAATCTTGGTCAAATGGTGAAGCATCCCAGTGGACTTCTTTCTCTCCGGTGGCAATATCAAAATATTCTGAAAACCAACCTTGATGAATTAAACCTGAGGCTTCACCGTCGCTGTTATAGCGTACTTCCGAGGCCATCTGTGTCGCGTATAAATAATCATCCACATACCAACGAATTTCACCTTCTTGCCATTCTATTGCATAGGTATGGAAATCATCTGCAGGATTAGCCCCATCGGGCAACAAGTATGCTTTTCCTGAAGACTCGTTTTGTGGCCAGTCGCGACCATAATGTAAGGTGCCATGGATATATTTCTCTTCATTGCCGTCAGCATCTACCACACCTAAGTTCACCGCTTCAAGAATATCGATTTCACCTGACTTTGGCCAAGTACCATAGACTTCGTCAGTCGGTAACATCCAAAAAGCCGGCCAGCTGCCTTGTCCAGAAGGCAATTTAGCGCGCATTTCGAAACGCCCGTATGTCCAGTCGCCCTTATATTTCGTTCTTAGACGGGCTGAAGTCTGTAGGCTCCCCACATTTTTTATACACATATTGTTTCCTTGAGTAGCGCATTTTGCGCTGCTAGGAGCATTGCTGCTGTGACTTTAAAACGTTTATGTAGCAATATCCGTTGAGCTAAAAAGCAG
>NZ_BAAGTF010000035.1:0-640 GCF_054782055.1 Aliiglaciecola aliphaticivorans | reverse complement strand
CCGGTGTCACTGGCAACTCGCTCAGTGCCAACTTCTCTTTTATCAATAAGACTTCTGGCTTCTGTTTGGTTGTGCCGTGAATGCGCTGGTGCGCGACATCATGTAACCATTGTCCTATTTGCCCATTGGCGATATCGACGTCCAGTGCCAGTCCAGCCTGTTTCAGTGTGGCAGCCAATGGCGTGATAAAACTGTGTTTTAAATAGCCATTGAAGCGTTCTACTTTGCCCTTGGTTTTAGCCCGATAAGGACGGCATGCCCGTAAT
This sequence comes from Aliiglaciecola aliphaticivorans, assembly GCF_054782055.1. NCBI lineage: Bacteria > Pseudomonadati > Pseudomonadota > Gammaproteobacteria > Alteromonadales > Alteromonadaceae > Aliiglaciecola > Aliiglaciecola aliphaticivorans. The sequence goes on along the minus strand of NZ_BAAGTF010000035.1, from coordinate 374 downwards.
CTAAAACCGTAGTCAGCAGAGAGTTGTAGTAATTTACTGTTCCAGCGATGTTTACCGTCACCATAAGCATCTCGCTCAATCATGATGCACTTGGCATTATCAAACAGAATTTCCTTGGGGACGCCACCAAAGTAATTCAGCGCACCTTCAATACCAGACAGCCAATCCTCTTGCTTCTCACATTCGCTGAAACAGACATAACAGGCTCGGCTATACCCAAGTGTAGCGACAAACCCTTTTAGTTTGTTCCTGCCACGTTTGATGGTGGTAAAGTCAACTTGCATTTGTTGGCCTGGTGCCGTTTCAAAACGTACTACTGGCTCTTGGGTTGCTGATTTGAACTGACGAACATAGATCTTCACCAGCCCTTCTTG
>NZ_BAAGTF010000034.1:0-71136 GCF_054782055.1 Aliiglaciecola aliphaticivorans | reverse complement strand
CACCGCTGATCAGTTAGCATTAGTCTCGGCATGGTATTGAGTTGTTAGTTTATTTTTGGCGAAACAAATTATAACTCTTTACCATGCCGCTCAAAAACCAATCACGAAAGATCAACAGGCCCTAGGCATTGCGTTTTCCTTGTCGATATTCGCTGTTTGGTCTGGTTTGAGTGAAATGCAAAGCCAGTCAACTACCATTGAACGATTAAAAGAAAAAGACAAAATAGACCGCGATAGTGTAATAGCACACCAACCAGATTACGGCATGGCCGCATACTACACCTTTAATTTAACCTACTCCGAGCCTTCTTCATTGGCGTTTGCGGCAATAGGGCAAAGAGACGTTTATCCGTGGAAACACCGTATTCGAATGCTAGCGATTGAGGGGCAAATATACGAAACCGATGCTGATAACCCGGAACTCTCGTTTTTAGGGCGCTTTGATTTTGCCTTTTTAATCAGCATCTTGTTGCCTCTCTTCGTCATTTTATTATTGCACGACTTGCGCTCATCGGAGCGTGAAGCAGGGCGCTACGATTTATTGCTCACAACAGCGGTAAAACAAAAGTTCCTATGGTTTCCTCGTGCTTTCGTCATGAGTTCCGCCTTAGGGGGAGTTATATTAGTGCCATTTATTGTCGGCGCTATTATTTCGGGTGCATCTTTTGTGGAAACAGCTTTTACCATCATGGTGGTCGTGGCTCACATACTTTTTTGGACGCTACTCATTTTTTGGTATACCTCAAGCCGATTAAGCTCAAATCAAAATTCTACTAAAATCGCATCGGTACTATTGTCGGTTTGGATCCTGGTGAGTGTCTTAATCCCTGTTGCTAGCGATGTTGCGATTGACAACATGGTCACGAGTCCGAGTGGGGCAGATATATTATTGACTCAACGCGAAGCCGTAAATGATGCTTGGGATTTGCCTGAATCTGACACTTGGGACGCTTTTTTAGCTGATTATCCCCAATGGAAAGATCACATTGATATGGGACCGACATTTGAATGGAAATGGTATTACGCGTTTCAGCAAGTCGGCGATAAAAAAGTCAGCGAACTTTCCAAAGCCTATCAACAAGCAACCCTAAAAAAAGACACGCTTGCAGGAAAATTTGCACTGTTGTCACCGCCGATGTTAACCCAAAGGTTAATGTCTTCATTGGCTAAAACAGACACGCGTGCGGCCATGCAATATGAACAAGATATTCGCGCCTACCACGAAGCTTTACGACATTTCTATTACCCGCTGTTGTTTACTCGAGCGGAATATAGTTTAGAAACAATGTCAACACTACCCAAATTTTCCGACTACTCCACACAATAAGTAATGACAATCATGAAAATGAAAACAATAACTATGAAAAGCCATTTACCTATGCGCTCACTGAAGCCTCTGAGTTTTTATATTGGTGCTGCTTTACTCGCGCCATTCGCGGCGCAAGGAGCGGATCTTACAGAGTCGGCAAATGAGAGTTTAGAAGTGGTTGAAGTAAAGAGTTTACGCCAGTCTTATCGCGGCAACGTGAAAGTGAAAGATTTACCGCAAGCTATCGCTACCATCTCAAACGAAACCCTCGAAATTACGGGTATAACAGGGCTAACTGAGTCCTTAGAGTTGGTCAGCAGTGTTACCCGACAAAATGATTTTGGTGGCTTATGGGACATGTTTGCAATCAGAGGGTTTGCTGGGGACGAAAACTTGCCTTCGGCTTATTTGATTAATGGTTTTAGCGCTGGCCGTGGTTTTAGCGGTAACCGTGATACTTCGAACGTTGAGTTTATTGAAGTGTTAAAAGGCCCTAGCTCTGCACTTTATGGTCGCGGAGAGCCCGGTGGGACAGTGAATATCACCACTAAAAAACCTCAATTCCAAGAAGCTGGCTATCTTAAACTGACCGCAGGCAGTTATGCTCAACTACGTGCCGAAGGCGACTACACCAATCGGCTTACTGACAATTTAGCATTTAGAGTAAATGGTGCACATGAAGACTCAGAAAGCTATCGCGATACGGTAGATAAGAAAAAAACCGTCATAACCCCTTCATTTCTCTATCAACTGAGTGACCATACTCTTGTCAGTTATGAATTAGAATATTTAAAGCAAGAAGCCGACATGGATCGCGGGGTTGTTTATGTTGAAGATAAGCCTTTTTCATATTCAAATTTCTACGGTGAACCCGCGGATGGTCCTGTAAAAATTAACGCCATTGGCCATCAACTTGAAATTCAGCACGATTTATCAAGTGATTGGGCCTTTAACGCGGGAATAAGCGTGCGGACTTCGTCGTTTGAAGGCAGCGTGTCTGAACCTCGTTGGTATGATGCTGACAACAACTATGTGGTTCGTCAACGGCGCTACCGAGAATTTGATGCTGAAGATTATTCGGGACGCTTTGAGTTTAGTGGCACCGCACAATTATTCGGTTTACAACACAACCTATTGATTGGCGGCGATGTATACGAATATGAACTCGATCGTTTAGTTCTGCGTTACCGTCATTCAGGTGAAGAAGGTGATGGTGCCGACGCCTACGCCATCGATTTTGACAACCCCACTTATAGGGATGATTTACCTGAAATGGGATCAAATATTGATGATCTTGAAGAGCAAAGCGGTCAAGGTATCTATTTTCAAGATCAAATTAATTTAACCGATGCTCTAAAAGCCATGTTCGGCATCCGATTTGATAAATTTGAACAAGACATTACCAATCGTCTTACCGACACTAAAACCAGTATTTCAAAATCTTACTCTAACCCCAGGTTGGGCTTAGTTTATGAGTTGTCAGATGAAGCCCGAATTTACACAAGTTATTCTGAAGGCGCTAGGCCAAATTCCGGCGTCAATTCTGAGGGGACAGGCCATGAACCTGAAGAAAGTAAATCTTGGGAAGTGGGGCTAAAATGGGAATTAAGCGATCTTGGATTCCAAGGCACCGCGGCTATTTTCAATACTGAAAAAAACAACATTCTGGCAAGTAGCCCTGGTGGCGACGGATCAACCGAAGCAATCGGCGAAGCGCAAAGCCAAGGTTTTGAAGTGGATATGTCATACAACTTAGCCGCGGACACGCAATTATCTCTGTCCTACGCCTATGTCGATGCGCAAAACTCAAAAGAGATCACACTGTGGGATTATTATGTCATTGAAGAAGGTGCTCCGCTGGGTAATGTGCCAGAGCACAGCGGTAGCTTGATGCTTCGTCAATTCGCTCAAGTGGGTGATTATCAAGGCAATGGAGGTATAGTTATTCAATATGTTGGGAGCCAATTAGGTGACTTCTTGGAACAAGACTTTTACTTACCCAGTTATACTCTCGTTAACCTATTTGCCAATGTTGAACTCAGCGACAACTTAGAGCTTAACCTTAACGTAAATAATTTACTGGATGAAGAATATTACCAAAACTCTTATTTTGAAGCTTGGACTATGCCGGGCGCACCGCGCACAGTAAAAGCCTCGATCAAATACGCATTCTAAAATCAAAATGTCAGCTCATAGGCGAGGGAAATTCCTCGCCTATGTCTGTTTTAATATTCAGACCTAATACTCATACTACTTTAATACTCAAACTGTCCCTTTATAATTTTGTTTGAGATCATTAACTCAAGTCGTGCTTTTTCTTATGGGGACTGGTCCTTCTATTAGGCTTCGTAATCAGGTTTATGGAGCTAATAAGCTTGACTGCCACACCCCTCCTGTTTCGCTGATATTGAATATGTTGTTTAACCTCAAGCCCTAAAAGTTTAAATAATACTGGCTATCGGTATTATTAATATCGATAGCGCCTTTGTTTTAAACCGTTCCGGTTTATATTTTGTGTATTTCGCGGCGCTTACCGCCGTGAAACTTAATGGTGGTAAACCATGGTTTATTGTGTTAGTTTATACATATTGTTTTTTACGGCGTTAAGCGCCGCAAATAAAGCTAATGGTAAACTAAAAAGGGTTGTACGCTTGGTTAACAGCACTACTTCACATGATGATGTAGCAAAAGGGGCTTATAAACAGTCACTTAAAGCGCTTCTACCTTATGGCATGCTGGCGACTAAAAAGTGGCTGGCAGAACAAGGCTTAAGTGCCCATGCCATCGATAACGCAGTAAAAACAGAAACTTTGTTATTACTGGCTACTGGCGTATATAGCCAGTATTCCCGCTCATTGAGCTGGGAAGGGGTTGTTGCCTCTATGCAGCGTATGGATGTGAACAACTCGGATAATCTGCCTTCGGTCATCGTTGGCGGGTTGTCAGCATTGTCCTTGTCGGGATTGTCGCAGTATCTGGCGTTAGGCAGTACGCCACATATACATTTATATGCACAAGGCAAGTTGCCATCATGGTTGGGGCGTTTGTCGTTGCCCGTTGAATGTGAGGGGCATAGTACCAATACGTTGTGGCCTGAATGGCTGACAAAAGACAAAAGTTTTATCAGGCAGCATGAATGGGAGGCAGAACTGCCCCCTGTATATTTTTCATGCCCTGAAAAAGCGTTGTTGGAGTTACTGGTGGATTTACCCGATGCCGTTAGCTTTGAACATGCTGATGAGCTAATGCAGGGGTTAGTGAATTTATCACCCAGAAAACTCGATACACTTTTAAAAGCTTGCAAAAGTGTAAAGGTGAAACGTTTGTTTTTCTGGCTGGCTAAACGCCAAGCTTACCCTTGGTTTAACAAGCTGATTGTCGAGGATTACGACTTAGGCTCAGGCAAGCGTGTTGTGGCTAAAGGCGGTAAATTGGATACGGATTATTTGATCACTGTGCCGTCACATATGGCAATGGAAAGCGAAAGTTAGCCCTGATAAGAAAATGACAGATAGAAACAGTATTTATTACAAGCAAGTGCAGTTATTGATGCAGGTTTTAACTTTTGTCGCAAAGCAAGAATGCTTTGCGCTTAAAGGCGGTACGGCGATCAATCTCTTTGTCAGAGAGTTTCCGCGCTTGTCGGTTGATATTGATTTGGTTTATCTGCCAATGAAAGGCCGTGATGACGCATTACAGGAAATATGCGCAGCATTAGATGCCATTAGCGCAGATTTAAAAGTCGCGTTTAAAGATGTTGAGCTAACAGAAGCTTATAAGTCAAAACGCGATGCGCTGAGACTAATCGTTGGCCGTAATGGCGTGCAGATTAAAGTAGAGTTATCGCCCGTATTACGTGGCACGGTTTACGAGCCGAAATTGATGGAAGTATGCGCCGCTGTAGAAGATGAGTTTGGTTATGCAGAAGTGCCTGTGGTGGCCTTGGCTGATCTTTATGCTGGCAAAATATGCGCGGCATTAGATAGGCAGCACCCAAGAGACTTATTCGATGTGAAGTGGCTCTTGGAAAATGAAGGCCTGACGGATGAGATAAGAAAGGCACTAATAATCTATCTCTCAAGTCACAATCGGCCAATGGCCGAATTGTTAAGGCCGCAATTTAAAGATATAGCGGCCATTTATGCAGGTGAATTTGCAAATATGGCCGAGACGGACGTACCGCTTGAAGAACTGGTGGCCGTTAGAGAGCGCTTGGTAGAGCTTATTCACCAAGGGCTAACCGATAGTGAAAAAGCGTTTTTACTATCGTTTAAAAACCGTGAGCCGGATTGGGCGTTGCTTGGTCTTGATGATGTAAGTGAACTTCCGGCCATTAGATGGAAACAGATTAATCTGGCCACAATGCCAGATGACAAACATAAGCTGGCGTTAGACAAGCTAAAAGAAGTACTGAGTGTTTGATTTATAGTACTTAGTTATTTTGCTAGGATAGCGCTCAAATTTTTCAATGCTTTGATGAGAGGTTTTGCTGGCTGTAGGCCGTGGCAATCTGCTTGATGATCAGGGCTTAGAGTTAACTTTATTTTTTTGTACAAATAGTTGTACAAAACGGGAATTCAGATACATGGCAAACGCCGATTTTCTTAATGAAATCAATAAGCGAAGAACTTTCGCTATCATCTCTCACCCTGATGCCGCCCAGCCTTTCAACGCTTAAAACCACCTTTCATTGCATACCACAATCACATCTCTACGTACTGAATTTAAAGGCTTTTTGTCTTTTTCTCGTTTCTTTACTTTTCAATGATGTTCAAGCGTAACCTCGGAAAGTGTGTACAAACTTGAGTACAAATTCCGTTTTAGAGGCCTTTGACGAAAATTCTATGACACAAATCTGGCTGTAGGCCTTGTGGTTACTGGGTTTGATGAAGAAAGTACCTCTTGCTTTTGGTACTTTGGTTTCGACATTACAAAAGCGGAATATATGCGATCATCTCTAGTTTTATGTTTGTAAGCTTATGAATTTAAAGGGTTCGTTATTGTGGTTTTTGATGTGTCATCGTTGCGAGTGTACAAACAGTGTGTACAAATTTTTCTCGTTAGGCATGTTGATTGCAATTCATGACACAAACCGCCTTGTAGCCCTTGTTATTCATAGGTTTGAGCTGAAAAGTACCTAATAGCAACATTTGTGTTTTGATAAGGCTGATCTTCTGAACAAATCATGCATCTTTCTGACCATCAACAATTGATGAATCAGGCGATGATAGCTTTACATTGACTTTCAGGAGAATGCAGATGACAGCAGTAGCGCACCAGGTAACCCCTTTTCTAACATCTTACGAAGTGATGGCTCGTTACCACATTAGCTATACGACGCTCTGGCGAAGAATAAAAGATGGCAGCTTGCCGCAACCTCGTATCAACCGAAATACACGAAACAAGCTGTGGCACATTGAAGATTTGGAGGAGTATGAGAAGAAAGAGGACTGAGCCTCTTTCTTTTATGGGTATACGGATTTAATGGTTGATGGGCACCTTCACCCCATCAATCTGATACCACCCTCAGATGGTTGATAGATCGACTCCGTAGTTGAGTTCCTCTGCGAAGTCCGGCAGTCCGTAACCGATGGTTTTCTTGTAGAAAGGAGAGACCTTCGCAGTCGGTGCCTTCTTCTTGTGCTTCGTGGTGTAGAGCATTCGTGCCCGCATCACCTCGAAGGAGTAACCACGCCCTTCACGGTTCTTGTCCTTGGCCAGTCGGTTGATGGACTCCGTGTAAGCGTTGGTGACGGGCATGTCCGTCTCGAAGTAGGTCATGGTCTCTTCGCGCCAGTTTCCCACTGCCCTGACCAGATCGCTCCAGACTTCCTTTTGGCCCTTCGGGATGGTGGCTATCCACTCGTCCAGGGCGGCTTCTGCCTGGAGCCGTGTGGTGGCGTCCCAGATGCCGTAGAAGCGCTCCTTGTGCTCATAGGCGGCCAGCAGTTGCGGGAACGCGCCTGTCCAGGTCTCCATGATGAGGCGCTCCCGGTCTGAGACTTCGTGAGCGCAGTCCGGCTCTGGGACGGTTTCAGCTCCTTTCTGAGGCCCTTGCGCACTCTCTCTAGGGCATCGTTGGCCATGCGCACCACATGGAACTTATCGACCACGATACGGGCCTGGGGCAGCACAGCCTTGACCGCTGCCCGGTAGGGGTTCCACATGTCCATGCTGACGATCTCGACCTTCTGCCGGTCTTTCAGCTTCATCAGGTAGTTGGTCACCACGTCCTGGCGGCGGGTGGCCAGCAGGTCGAGCAGGGTTCGCTCCTCAATGTTGGTCAGAATGCAGCGGTAGCGCTTGTTCAGGTATAGCTCGTCAATGCCCAGGATGCGGGGCGTCTCGAAGCGGTGCCAGCGCCCCAGGAACTCGGCGCGGGCGTTGAAGATGTCGCGCACCGTCTTCTCGTCCAGGCCGGTCTGTGCCGCCACAAAGGTGTAGGGGTGGTTGAAGGATTCCTTCTCCACGTACTCATGCAGCCGCAGTGTCATACGGAATCCGTCCACCATCTCCGGTAGCTGGGGCCTGAATGTTGTCTTGCAGGCCCGGCAGGTGTATCGGCGGCGGACCACCCAGAGAGTGACCCGCTTGCCGTGGATGGGCAGATCACGATAGGGAACGTCACGCTTGCCGAACCGTACGAACTCACCCTGCACGCCGCATTCCTCGCAGGCGATGGGATCGGGCACGTCCACCTGGAAGTGCATTTCGTCGTCGGTTGATTTGCAGCCCAGTACTTGGTATTGCGGCAGGTGAAGGATGTTGTCGGGAAGTTCGGTCATGGTGTTGTATAGGCGTAGGTGTCAGTCAGATCCATCCGACTCGGCATTGGTGTTTGCTTTTTTACCCAACAAGCTGCTGGAAACGAAAAGTAAGGCACCGAGGACAATTGCAATATCAGCCAGGTTGAAGGCCGGCCAATGCCAGTCTCGCCAATAGAAATCAAAGGAATCCACAACATAGCCGCGAAAGACCCGGTCAATCAGGTTGCCCATGGCGCCACCGAGGATAAGACTGTAAGCGATGGCTTCTCCTTTATGACGATTTTCAAGGATCAGCTTGATCAGAAAAATCGAGACCACTACCGCGATTCCGATAAAAAAGTAGCGCTGCCAGCCTCCACCATTCGCAAAAAGACTGAATGCGGCACCGGTGTTCCATAGGTGCACCCAGTTAAAGAACGGGGTCACCGAAACATACTCGCCATAGGCCATTGATTGCTGCACCAGCCACTTTACAGCCTGATCAGACGCTGCCAGCAGGCCCGATATGGACAATAGGGCATACGGCGAGAGCTTTTTGCCAATAATGAGCATTATTTAACCCTTCAACGCCAAAATGCGTCTGGCACCGTTAAGTACAATGCCCCCCGCGATGGTGCCGATAATCAGATCCGGATAATTGGAACCGGTCCACGCGACCAGGGCGCCGGCGGTGATGACCCCCAGGTTGATCACCACGTCGTTGGCCGAGAATATCCAGCTTGCCTTCATGTGCGCCCCGCCTTCCCGATGTTTGGATATGAGCAGCAGACAACTGGTATTGGCAATCAATGCGACGAATGCGATAGCCATCATCACCAGCGATTCAGGCTCACTACCGAATACAAAGCGTCTCACCACCTCTACGAGCACGCCCACAGCCAAGATCAGTTGCAGTACACCAGCAAGATGCGCGGCACGTACCTGCATTTTCACGCTATGTCCAACCGCATAAAGGGCAAGCCCGTACACCGCCGCATCGGCAAAATTGTCCAGGGATTCTCCAATCAGGCCGGTGGACCGGGCGATCAGACCGGCAGTCATTTCCACCACGAACAGAAGTGCATTGATGCCGAGCAACCAGCGCAGGGTCCCGGATTCTTGCTTAGCAGAAGCTGCCGAAAACTCGGCGGCCTTGATGGTCTCCGGATTTGCAGCGACGGTTTCCTGAAGCGAGGCGCCTAGCCCCAAGGTCTTCAGTTTCGAGGTGACGGGCTCGACCTCGCCGTCATGCACGACCTTCAGCCGGCGGTTCGACAAGTCGAAGGACAGCGCCCGAATCTCCTCAAAGCCGTTCAGGGCTAGGCGAATCATTCGTTCTTCTGATGGACAGTCCATCTTCGGCACGGCATAAACACTGACCCATCTCCCTGGCGCCTCGGAGGAGGCCTGTATATCGGTATCCGCTGCGGACGTTGCATCACCGCCACAGGCGCCACCACAGGATTTGCTCATGATACGACTCCACTTGAACAATGTTGTGGTACCATTTTAAACTATAAAGCTACTATAAGGTCAATAGAGTAAAGAATCCGTTGGGGAGGAGGCTGATGCGCATTGGTCAGTTGGCGCAGTTGGTAGGGGTCGAAACACAGACGATCCGCTTCTATGAACAGCAGGGCTTGTTGCCGCCGCCTGATCGGCAGGACAACGGTTACCGTGTCTATACCGAGAAGCATGGTGAGGGGCTGGCCTTCATCCGTCGCTGCAGAATCCTGGGCCTGTCACTGGCTGAGATTCACGAACTACAGAGCTATCAGGACGACCCTCATCAGCCTTGTACCGCCGTCAACACCTTGCTCGATGATCACATCTCTCATGTGCGGTCGCAGATAACCGCTCTGCAAGCGCTTGAGAAACAACTCGTTTCACTGAGAGCGAGTTGCAACGATGACCGGGAAGTTGAGGCGTGTGGGGTTCTTGCTGGAATTAGCGAAGGAAACATGCACCAGCAGTAGGTGAAGCATCAACCAGATAATCCGATGAGATGCCGGTCTGTCTCACTCTCATGCAAAGGTAAGATCAACCATTTAATCCGCTTACCCTCTTTTATTTTATTGTCCGAAACGCCAGTTGAATGGAAAGCCTGTCGGCTCAATGATGGTTTCTAGTTGTTGATACCAAACGTCGTAAGCATGACGCATTTCATCCAGGTACTGATATTGGTTGTAGATAGCATCCAACCCTTTTTTGCTGTGGCCAATCATCAACTCGGCAACTTCTTGCGTCGTGATGGCCGACATTCGTGTTCGCATCGTTCTGCGAAGATCATGCATAGACCAATGCTCCATCTCAATACCAAGCGATCTGCGAGCCCAGATTTTCACATTGTTAGGAATAGTGGTATCAAAGCCATTTGTGGCAAGCTCTTCCTGTCCGTTCGCGGGAAACAAGTAGGTTGATTTGCTCATCTGCATCGCCAGTTCAATCAGCTCAATAGCTGGCTTAATCAATGGCCGCATGATCGGCGCTCCAATTTTCTCACCTTGTTTGCGGATCTCTATGGGCACTGTCCACATTGCAGATTGCAAGTCAAAGTGATGCTTTTCAGCTTGAATGAGTTCGCCCTTGCGACCGCCCAATAGCAGAAGCAATTTAATGTAGATGCGATTCTTCTCAGTGATTTTTGACTCATGCAAATAGCGCCAAAGTATCCTGATCTCGTTATCGTTTAGCACCCGAGTTCGTTTACCTTTCTTACCACCGACTTTCTTTGCTGTGATCCCTGCGGCAGCGTTAATTTCCAAAATTTGTTCATCAATCAGCCAGTCATAGAACTTATGCAGTACAGACACTAGGCGTTCTGTGTTTGAAGGGGACGACTCCGAAACCTCACGAAGACAGTTTCGCAAGGACAATTCATTGATGTCAGTTAATGGGTACTTGCCAAGTCGGGGCAGCAAATATATTTCACTGCTGCGTTTTTGGTAGTGCCACGTTTTCTCCTTTAGCCCTTGCTTACCGGCAGAGTCTATCCAGTCTCGAAAAATCGATTCGAAGCTTTGATTAGCAGAATACTTAGCCCGTTCCTGCTGTAGGTAGAGCTTGGGGTTTCGACCTTGATCAAGTACTGCCCTTAACCTATCCAGCTCATTCCTGGCTTCAGCAAGTTTCATAAGTGGGTAAGTACCTATGTCTACCCGCTGTTGCTTGCCATCGAACCGATAACGAAACTGAAAAACAATTTTGCCCTTGGACGATACCCGAGCACTTAGTCCATCTCGATCAGCTTTTACTACGGTTTCTTTTGCTTCTTTATTTAACCTGGCATCGAGCCAGCTAACTGATAACGCCATGTTATAAGCCCAGCCCTAGTTTTGATTTTAATGATTGTTTACGTGATTCTGCTTTGGGTTCTGGCGCTTTACTCACAGAAGTAATTTCAACTTCTGGAGCATGGTCATCCACCTGTACAGATGTCGTGGATAGATTGGGTTGGCTCATGTGAATTAACCCAAAGGTGGCCAGCATCCGCAGACGCTCAGCGCGTTCCCGTGGTGGCGTCTTTTCCAATTCTTTGAGTAGTTCTGGGTGGCTCCCTGGGGGAATGTTGACGACAACTCTCATGATCAGGCCCCATAAAACCAGAAGCCTCGGACGTTCGCCAAAACAGACTGCTCAGGCACGATGATCTTGCTTCGTGAAAAAATCTCCTTGGCCGCTTCCTTATAAGCCAAGGCTCCACCTCCGGCGATCAATACCAAGTCCGCATTAATGCTTTCGTCGCGCATAGATTGGCGCATGGCTGTGAGAGCAACAGGCGCTACCTTTTTCATGGCAGCATTCAGATAAGGTGAAATATCGACTTTTTCTCCAAATAGCAGGACCTGCAAGTCTCCTGTTCTCATGGCTTTTTCAAGTCGATCCATACCTACTTTGGCACCGTGATCTTCTGAAATCAGCTTATCAATCGTTTCCAGTAGCACGGACATTGCCTGAAGACTGGTTCCTGATGAGCTGTAGCGAATTTCTCCGGCCTCAAGGGCAACCCAGTCAACAGAGAAGAAGCCCGGATCGATGACGACTACGCGACCTTCTTCAATCAAGCCCAAATCACCACCTGTTTGAACCAGATCCATATAGGCACCGGCAGGCTGCGGCAGCACTTTGACGTCATGAACAGTGATGCTGCGCTTAGGCGTCACTTGATGGACACCTTTTAAACGCTGCACAAGGTCAGACTTACGTTGTGGTTCATGAAACTGGGAAACAGGTAATCCAGTGACAACCAAATCGATGGATTCTGTTTCAGCCATTAACAAGGCGGCATGAAAAAGCGCCTTATAGGTTTTTGTGGTGGGATACTCCGGGTGAAGCTCTCGTTCCCAGCCTTGAAGGCGTCCAGCAGGCACACCAGCGGCCCAACGCTCATTATCGACAGATACATACAAACAAGTGTCATCATCGCCCCCACCGATACGCTCTGGCATACGATCCGCAGGACCGGCACCCGCAGGCAGAATAATGGTTTTCGGTTCACTGCCTGATTGGCCAATTGCCAGCTTCAGGTTCGAGTAACCGATATCTACGCCTAGTACAAACATACTTATCTCCTGTGCACTCAAAGTGCTCTAACGGTTTTCAATCAACCGCACTGGTCACGCTTGGGTATGTCCAAGTGCTCTGGCGGTTCACTCAAATGTCATTATCAGGATTCGGTGCACTGGCGGTGGGCAGAAAGGTGACAAATCCTTTCATCTATCTGCCTATTGCATTTTCGCAAAAGTATGAGAATAGGCTCTGTTTGGCGGCGGATGACCTAGCCAAAAAAATCGAGACGCCAAACGTCATTTGCATTCTGGCCTGAACTTGCCAAACGGTTTGTATCTTCATGGCGATACGTCTTTTCAGGCATTTTTATGTGAAATCGGGCTATATCCCTTGTCAGGTATGGGATTGCGCGAGTTGATTAATATCGAGACGCCAAACAGTGATTGTTACCGCAGTTTTACGTTTGGCGTTTCGATCCAAAAGCCAAACGGATAGTGGTTTTGGCTTTTGGGGTTAATTGGATGGGGAAATTGGTTTGGTAGAAATCGTCAATGAACAATGGAAAGCAGAGGTATCAGATTTACTTCAGCAAGAAACAGACAGGCTAAAAGCGCTGGCACGAGCCGAAGTTGATGACTTTTGGGTTACCCATTACAAGGTTCGAGAGAATGAGCCCTTTAAAGACTGGGGTCTGCTTGGTGTCCGTATCAGAGACTTTAAGTATGGCTTTGGCATAGAGTGGTACATCAACAGTTTTCACGGTCAACGAGGCAAACGCGTGGTCTTTAGCAAGGGGCTGCGTATCTCAAAGACGAAGCTGAGATACTCATTTTTGGACTGCCAAGGTTTGGCCAAAGAATGGGAGTTAGCGCTGGCCATAGAGAAAGAAGAATTTTTCAGTGATATTCGACGCCAAGTTGATAAGCTCAACATGCTGCGTCGCAGAGTGAATGCCTATTGAGTTAACTGCGCTACTTCACTCGCGGCAACTGGTCCCAGCGTGTTGTGTAGGCGGGAGACAAATGCTCTCGCTTCATCGACCAATCTTTCTTCGTACCTTGTCCAGCAAAGAAAACCTTTCCGGCACCGCTTTGGTTAATGGTGTCCAATACAGACATTAACTGTTGGCTATTAGAGCGGGTCGATACGTCATCGAATAGTCCTGGTTGAAACATGCCGGGATCGTAAAAGTCAGATAGCATGACGCCCGCTTTGGCATAGCGAAAGCCATCTTTCCATATCCGCTTGAGTAAGTGATTGGCCAGTTCGATAAAATCTCGTGTATCGCAACTGGGGATCAGCAATTCACCCGATGCAGAGTTGCTGTACTGCGGCTCGTTGTCCTTAAAGGGGCTGGTACGTATGAACACGGTCATCACTTTGGCTTGCTGCTGTTCTTTGCGTAGCTTCTCAGTGGCGCGGATCGCGTATTCGCATACAGCTTCACGTAACAATTCAAAGTGCGTTACTTTTTCGCCAAATGAACGGCTACAGACGATTTGTTTCTTAGTTGGCGGGATCTCTTCAAGTTCAATGCACGACTCACCATTGAGCTCTCTGACGGTTCTCTCTAAAACCACTGAAAACTGGTCTCTGATGGCTCTAGGGGAGGCATTGGCTAGGTCAAGGGCTGTGGTGATACCCAACGCATTTAAACGCTTAGTAAGCTGTCTACCAACGCCCCAAACATCATCAACAGGGACTAATGCGAGCAATCGACGTTGCCGATCTGGATTAGTCAGGTCTACAACCCCCTGAGTGGCTGGATACTTTTTGGCGGCATGGTTAGCCAGCTTGGCGAGAGTTTTAGTCGGTGCAATGCCTACACAGACGGTGATCCCAATCCAGTGGCGTATGCGCTCTCGCACTTGTTGTCCGAACTCGACAAGGGATATGGAAGACTCAATACCGGTTAAATCCAAAAACGCTTCGTCAATGGAGTAAACCTCTACTCGTGGTGCCATCTCCTCCAAAGTGCGCATCACTCGACTGCTTAAATCTGCATACAGCGCATAGTTGGACGAAAAAGCCAAAATACCATGGCGCTGCATTTCAGCTTTGATTTGAAAGACCGGTACGCCCATTTTTATACCGAGTAACTTAGCTTCACGCGACCGTGCTACCACGCAGCCGTCATTGTTGGACAGCACCACAACCGGCGTATCTTTTAAATCAGGACGAAACAGCTTCTCACAACTGGCGTAAAAGTTGTTGCAGTCCACCAAGGCAAATACAGGCATGGGATAGTCACGACTTGCGGCGCATGTTTCGCACCACATTGGTGACCACACCAAATATCTCTAACTCTGTCCCTTCAGGAATATGAATGGGCTCATACACCTGGTTTCTTGGGATCAGCATGACGCACGGCCTTAGTTGAAGCTCCTTTACCGTGAGTTCACCATGGATACCAGCGATGACAATGTCACCGTGTTCTGCTTGGACAGAGCGATCAACCACCAAAATATCATCTGGGTGAATCCCGGCATCAATCATTGAATCACCTTCAACACGCACAAAGAACGTTGCAGCCGGTCGTTTGATGCACAGCTCGTTAAGGTCGAGCGTTTGCTCAACATAATCTTGCAGGTGAGGGAAAACCAGCAGAAACACGTTCCATGAACAATGGAATACGAAGGCGCTTGGCTTTGATGAAGGCAAGTGCGCCGCTACGGCCTATCAGCGAGACACTCATGACGAACCTCGAAAAATCGCAATTGATACTGTTTGTTTATACAGTATCTAATGCTATGCTGATTTCTACAAGTAAAATTGTAGGTAAAACTGTAGTTGTTCGAGTAAGACGCTGTGTTGTCGGTGATTTATTTTTTGTGTTGAAAAACTAGATGTGGGGGATCGCTTGCCCTCGTCAAAGCCTGCAAGGCTTGGACAATACTGCTTCTGCCTACTGCTCTTGTTTCTGTTACTGATCCTGTTACTGCTACTGGTTAACGCATGGGTCAAGTAACCGTCAGACAAGGCTTGTTGAACCCTTTGCAAAGGGTTTAAAAACAGTTAGTAAAATTCTGCTTCGTATTGAATTTACTGGCTTAAAGCGAAGTTAGGAGCACCATTAAAATACTCAGTCGAACTCAGTTCAAGCCTTTTGCAACCGTTTGAAAAGGGGTTGGCTAAGCCATACGTAAAGGGTATCGGTAAGGGTTACCTAAAGGGTTTAGCTAAGGCTTTCTGAAAGGCTTAGCCAAAGCCTTCATACATGGGTTCACCCAGTAGAAAGATTAAAAAAACGCTTAGGTATCCAAGGTGCATTTAGAAAAACCTGTGGCACAGTAAAATCACCTAAAGCGAACAATAGAATTGAAGAGGAACCATCAATGACAAGAGCCCCTGCACCATTTCCGCTAGAGCGCCTCGCGGATATCCCAGAAAGACCAGAAGATTTTAGATTGCTGGAGCGTATTCCATTAACGCGTGAGCCGCAGTCCTGGCCACTTGAACTATCTCCTGTAGTCGGTGACGAACAGCCAATGGTGCTGCTCGATACAGAGACAACCGGACTGTCTGCCGATGACGAGTCCATTATTGAGCTTGGTATGGTTAAGGTGCTTTACAGCCCCTCTGCTAAGCGGATTGTGTCGATTGTTGATGTGATCAGTTTGTATGAAGACCCCGGCAAGCCAATCCCTGAGCTGATTACCGAGTTAACCGGTATCTCCGATGATATGGTGCAAGGCCAGCACATTGATGATGCACTGGTTGCGAGTTGGTTATCCGATGATCCGCTGGTGGTCGCGCACAATGCACAGTTTGATCGTCCTTTCTTTGAAAAGCGGTTTGCCGCATTAGGCCATCTATCTTGGGCCTGTTCAGCCAGTGGCATAGATTGGAAGGCGCTGGGTTTTGAAAGTCGAAAACTTGAGTACCTGCTGCTTCGCTTAGGTTGGTTCTATGAAGGACACCGAGCTGCAACCGATTGTTTGGCGATGGCCTGGTTGTTCTATTTGTTGACCGAGTCCGTTGCAAACTTGTTGTCAGAAGCAGACAGGCGTACTGTGCTAGTTCGTGCGTTTGGTGCGCCGTTTGATGTAAAGGACTATCTAAAAGAGCGTGGTTACCGCTGGCATGACGGTGTTAAAGGTGCCAACAAACATTGGTGGCGCGAAATCAGCGAAGACGAGTTGCCGCAGGAACAAACTTACCTAGATGATTTGTACCATCGTGGCTCAGAACATGCCCACTATGACTACAAAGATGCCCGCAATCGATTTAAAGCTTTGTAGCTCTCTATAAGGTAAGCCTTGCATATTTGAAAACCTCTGGAAAATGGAAAGTGAACTCATGGTTTAACCAACAAGAGGAATCTTTCCATGTACCAAGACACCTACATTGAATACTGGGGCGAAATCTTCGTCTCTGCCCGCATCATTGAATTTGGCATCACGTTCGAGCGCTTTCTTAAAGATCCATGGAAGCACTTGATGTCCTGTGGCCAAGAGTCTGCTCCAGACGCGATTGCTGAAGGGATGCTGCCATTGCTACCAGCCCAGGCAGAAGTTGCTAGGCGCATTCGGGAGAGTGAGCAACGAGCCCTGATGTCTACAGAACCGGACAAAAGGGGATCTCATCGCGGTAACATCGTGGTGCCACTGGTTCGGGTGGCGCATTGATAGCGGCTATCAGCAATGACACGAAACAAGGCCTTCACGCCCATACCTGAGCGGCAATTGCAATCAAGATCAAAAAGTTGCCGCTTAGTCTTCCCTACAAAACAATTTGTGATAGGATGATACCTAATAAAATTAATTAGGTTGAAGCCTATTCAGTGTTTTATGTCCATCTGTCCAGCTTCAACCAGTAGAGATTGATTAGTCATTGTGGATGAAGAGCAGCATTGAGTGATGCTTTTCAATGTGATTACGTGATGTCTGACGGTACTTTATAAACAGAGTTTTAAGAAACTGGTTGAATTGGATAAACAAGACGCATGACAAATGATGGTCTGAAACAAACAGTAGTGGCGAAGCCATATAGGCTTTCGCAGATAGCGCAGTTGCCACAAGCAACCAGGGATCGCATTGCTCACATCGATTTCACCTTATTGTTTAAGGGAGAAGCGGTGCGGGCGGATTTAGTCGATCGCTTCAGTATAGCCGCCGCACAAGCAACGAAAGACTTCACAATGTACCGAGAGCTTGCACCAGGCAACATTGAGTATGACCAAAAGCTCAAGTTGCATAAACGCGGTGAAGGATTTGAGCCCTTGTTCGACTATGACGTTGTGAGAACTCTGGCGACCATTAGCCAAGGGTACGGTGATGGCTTCACTGGCAAGGTAAAACCTCCCCTTGCTTGTGAAGCGCCTTATCACTTAAACAAGCCAAGCCTATCTATAGTGGCGAAGGTCACCGAGGCCATTCACAAAGGCAAAGCCTTGAGCATCACTTATGTGTCGTTATCGAGCGGTGAAACAACGCGTGAAATTGTACCGCATACGCTGGTAGACAATGGCCTGCGTTGGCATGTTCGTGGTTTTGACCGCAAGCATGGTGAGTTCCGTGACTTTGTGCTGACTCGAATTAAAGCAGCGGTTGTGCTTGAAGACTCAAGGCTATCTGAAGCTGAGCTCGAAACTCAAGACCGGCAATGGAACAGATTTGTTGAGTTAGAGTTAGTGCCGCACCCACGCATAGAGCACAGCGAAGCGATTGAACTGGATTATGGTATGACGGGTGGCGTTCTAAAGGTTGAGATAAGAGCTGCAACCGCTGGGTATTTGCTACGCCAATGGCATGTGGATTGTTCCAAAGCACACAGCCTTCGAGGCACTGAATACCAACTTTGGTTAAAGAATACTCCGACACTCTACGGGGTCGGAAATTTGAATTTAGCTCCAGGGTTTAACGAATGATGTTCGACGACAGTGAGCATTGCGCAACCCATAAACGAATTATGACGAATTAAAAGCAGGAATTAGCAAATGACAAGTTTACAACAACGTGCCGAACTTCAACGCCAAATATGGGCGATTGCCAACGATGTAAGAGGCTCAGTGGATGGTTGGGATTTTAAGCAATATGTACTGGGTACGCTGTTCTACCGTTTTATCAGTGAAAACTTTGTCAACTACATCACAGGCGGAGATGATAGCGTTAATTATGCTGCCATGTCTGACGATGACGAAAACATCAAGTTTGCTAAAGAAGATGCCATTAAGACCAAAGGCTATTTTCTTTACCCTAGCCAGTTGTTCAGCAATGTGGCGGCCAATGCGCACAAGAATGAAAATTTAAATACTGATTTGGCCGCTATTTTTGCTGCTATCGAAAACTCAGCCAACGGCTATGATTCAGAAAAAGACATCAAAGGCTTGTTTGCGGATTTTGATACCACCAGTAATCGTCTGGGTAATACGGTAGAGGCAAAAAACAAACGCCTGGCAGCCGTGTTAAAAGGCGTGGCAGGTTTAACCTTCGGTAATTTTGAAGACAACCAAATTGATTTATTCGGTGATGCCTACGAGTTCCTGATTTCAAACTACGCGGCTAATGCGGGTAAATCCGGTGGTGAATTTTTCACCCCTCAGCACGTTTCAAAATTGATTGCGCAGCTCGCCATGCATGGCCAGACCAGTGTCAATAAAATCTATGACCCTGCGGCGGGTTCGGGCTCGTTGCTGTTACAAGCTAAAAAGCACTTCGATGCGCATATCATTGAAGATGGTTTTTTTGGTCAAGAGCTCAACCACACCACCTACAACTTGGCGCGTATGAATATGTTTTTGCACAACATTAACTACGACAAGTTTAATATTCAGTTGGGTGATACCTTAACCGAACCGCACTTTTTAGATGACAAACCCTTTGATGCCATTGTCTCTAACCCGCCTTATTCAGTGAAATGGATTGGTAGCGACGACCCAACCTTAATTAACGATGACCGTTTTGCGCCCGCTGGGGTGCTTGCGCCCAAATCAAAGGCCGACTTTGCCTTTGTGCTGCATGCCCTAAGTTACCTATCAAGCAAAGGTCGTGCAGCCATTGTTTGCTTCCCCGGTATTTTTTACCGTGGTGGTGCTGAGCAAAAAATTCGCCAGTACCTAGTAGATAACAACTACGTTGAAACTGTGATTTCACTGGCACCTAACCTGTTCTTTGGCACCACCATTGCCGTGAATATTCTTGTGCTGTCTAAACACAAAACCGACACCACCACCCAGTTTATTGATGCCAGCGGTTTGTTTAAAAAAGAAACCAACAACAACGTGCTGACTGAACAACACATCGAAGACATCATGAAAGTGTTTGCCAGCAAAGAGAACGTTGAGCACTTTGCGAAATCGGTTGAGTTGGACGTGATCGCTGGTAATGACTACAACCTCTCAGTTAGTAGCTATGTGCAGGCTAAAGACACACGTGAAGTTGTAAAGATTAAAGATCTTAATAATGAGATTAAAATTACCGTCGATAAAATCGACCAACTGCGCCGTGATATTGACGCCATAGTCGCGGAAATTGAAGGTGAGGAGCTTGAGGCATGAGTCAGTTGAGCTTTATAGAAAAGCTGTTGGAAGGGGTTGACGTGGAGTGGAAAGAGCTTGGTAATTCCATTAACTTCCAGCGAGGTAAACGACTTGTTAAGAGTCAATTAGAAGAAAGTGGAGAATACGCGGTTTTTCAAAACAGTATGACACCTCTTGGCTACTATCATGAAGGTAACGTTAGTGCTAAGTCTGCGTTTGTTATTTGTGCTGGGGCAGCTGGTGAAATCGGCTTTAGTGATGATAGTTTCTGGGCAGCTGATGACGTTTATTATGCTGAACAATCTGAAATTTTAAATAGTAAATATCTATATCATTTCTTACTTACACAAAAGCATAAGATTGCAAGCCAAGTTCGCAGGGCTAGTATTCCTCGATTGTCAAAATCAGCTATAGAGAAACTTGTAGTACCCATCCCATGCCCAGATAACCCAGAAAAATCGCTGGCAATACAAGCTGAAATAGTGCGCATTCTGGACGCATTTACCGCCATGACCGCCGAGCTGACCGCCGAGCTTAACATGCGGAAAAAACAATACAACTACTACCGCGACCAGTTGTTGAGTTTTGAAGAGGGTGATGTTGAGTGGAGGGCTTTGAGTGAAATGGCCGAGTATTCAAAGGCTCGAATCAGTTACACAGAACTAGATGACAGCAATTACGTTGGTGTTGAAAGCTTACTTCAGAATCGAGCTGGTAAAATAGACTCCACTCGAACCCCAGATAGTGGAAATCTTACACAATACAATCCTGATGATATCTTAATAGGGAATATACGTCCTTATTTGAAGAAGATATGGCATGCAGATCGAGTTGGCGGCACGAATGGTGATGTTCTTGTGGTTCACCCTACTGATACAGCTATAAATCCACGATATTTGTATCAAGTTTTAGCTGATGACAAGTTTTTTGAATACAACATGCAACATGCAAAAGGCGCAAAAATGCCACGAGGAAATAAGCCAAAAATCATGGAGTATTTGGTTCCTATTCCATTTGCTAGCAATAGAGAGAAATCTCTTGCGGAACAAGAACGCATCGTTACTATTCTCGACAAATTTGACACTCTAACGAGCTCTATTACCGAAGGTCTTCCCCGCGAAATTGAGTTACGCCAAAAGCAATACGAGTATTATCGTGATCTGTTGTTGAGCTTCCCGAAATCTCATTCAGATGAGGCAGCTTAATGAGTAAAACGCTAACGGAAATAGCAGAGTTGTTGCAAGCGTCCGATAAAAAGGTGCAGTTAATCTATGCCTTTAATGGCACAGGTAAAACACGTTTGTCGCGTGAATTTAAAGAGATCATTGCGCCGAAAGACGATGGGCAAGATGCGCTTGTTGATGCAGAGCAAGCACCTCTGTCGCGCCACAAGATTTTGTATTACAACGCGTTTACGGAAGACTTGTTTTACTGGGATAACGATTTAGATGCTGATGCAGAGCCGAAGCTAAAAATCCAACCCAATACGTTTACCGATTGGATATTAAAAGTACAAGGTCAAGAGCCTAATATCACTAGGTTGTTTCAACGTTACAGCAACGAGAAGTTGACGCCTCATTTTAATGAAGACTTTACTCAAGTAACGTTTTCATTTGAGCGAGGAAATGCGGGAAGAGCACAGCATATAAAAATATCTAAGGGCGAAGAAAGTAATTTTGTCTGGAGTATTTTTCATGGGCTTCTAGAGCAAGTTGTTAGAGTCATGAATAATCCTGATGAAGAGGATGATGAGAGCTTCAATCAGCTAGAATACGTGTTCATTGATGACCCCGTTAGCTCATTAGATGAAAACCATTTAATTGAACTTGCAGTTAATTTGGCGGAACTAATCAAGTTAAGCAAATCTGAGAAGCTTAAATTTATCATATCGACACATAATCCGCTATTTTACAATGTGTTACACAATGAGCTTAATGCGAAAATCTGTTACTTGTTGCAACGTTTTGAAGACGGAACCTTTGATTTAAAAGAAAAAAAAGGTGGCGCGAATACCAGTTTTTCTTATCACTTGTATATCAAGCAATTGATTGAACAAGCTATTACGAACAATGAAATACAGCGTTTTCACTTCAATTTACTGCGCAACCTTTATGAGAAAGTCGCAGCATTTTTGGGGTACGCAGACTGGACAGCTCTATTACCAGAGAGCCGCGAGCTATACGCCAAACGAGTGATGCACTTTTATAGTCATCGTTCATTATCAAACGAAGAAGTTGCAGAACCTACCGAACCTGAGAAGCAGATTGTTAAGTTTCTACTTGAACATCTATTAAATAACTATGGTTTTAAACTGCAAGGAGCACAGAATGACTAGCACAACAAAGCCGATTGCAGAATCAAATAATTTTATTGTCTTAGACAAATACACAAAGCAAACGCAGATAAGTGAAAGTTACCAGAGCGAAGGTGATTTAGAGCGTGAACTTATTCAAGACCTAAGCAACCAGGGCTATGAATATTTACCTGCTCTGACGACACCCGATGCCATGATGGCGAATGTGCGCAAGCAGCTACAAGCCCTTAATAAGGTCGAGTTTACTGATGCCGAGTGGGCTCGCTTTTGCGAGCAGTACCTGAACACACCCAGCGACAATATTCTCGACAAAACTCGCAAGGTGCACAGTGACTATATCTTCGATTTTGTTTTCGATGATGGTCATATCGAAAACATCTACCTATTCGACAAGAAGACCATTGCGCGTAACAAAGTGCAGGTCATTAAGCAGTTTGAACAAACTGGCAGCCACGCCAACCGTTACGATGTGACGATTTTGGTCAATGGTTTGCCTTTGGTGCAAATTGAACTGAAAAAGCGTGGTGTGGCGATCCGTGAGGCATTTAATCAAATTCATAGGTACAGCAAAGAGAGCTTTAATGCAGAGAACTCGTTGTACAAGTTCTTGCAGCTGTTTGTGATCTCTAATGGCACCGACACGCGCTATTTTGCCAATACCACGAAGCGCGACAAAAACAGCTTCGATTTTACGATGAACTGGGCAAAATCTGACAATACGCTGATCAAGGATTTAAAAGACTTTACCGCCACTTTTTTCCAGAAAGAGACCTTGCTTGAAGTGATCTTGCGTTACTCGGTGTTTGACGTCAGCAATACCTTACTTGTAATGCGCCCCTACCAGATTGCGGCCACTGAGCGCATTTTATGGAAGATAAAGAGCGCGTTTAACGCTAAGAACTGGAGCAACACCGAGAGCGGTGGGTACATTTGGCACACCACAGGTTCAGGAAAAACACTCACTAGCTTTAAAGCGGCACGTTTGGCCACCGATTTAGACTGTATCGATAAAGTCTTTTTTGTGGTGGACCGAAAAGACCTCGACTATCAGACCATGAAAGAGTATCAGCGGTTCTCGCCTGATAGTGTGAACGGTTCAGACAGTACCGCAGGGCTTAAGAGTAACCTGGACAAAGACGATAACAAGATTGTTGTTACCACAATCCAAAAGCTCAACAACTTAATCAAAAGCGAAAGCGATTTAGCTATCTACAACAAGCAGGTTGTCTTTATTTTTGATGAGTGTCATCGAAGCCAGTTCGGTGAAGCGCAGAAAAACCTGAAGAAGAAATTCAAAAAGTACTACCAGTTTGGCTTTACCGGTACGCCAATTTTCCCTGAAAACGCCTTGGGTGCTGAAACCACGGGCAGCGTGTTTGGCCAGCAGTTGCACACTTATGTGATCACTGATGCCATTCGTGATGAAAAAGTACTCAAGTTCAAAGTGGACTATAACGATGTTCGTCCGCAATTTAAGAGCATTGAGACTGAGCAGGATGATAAGAAGCTTAGTGCGGCGGAGAACAAGAAAGCGTTCTTACATCCAATGCGCATTCGTGAAATCTCGCAGTATATTCTGTGCCATTTTAACCAGAAAACGCATCGAGCCTATTCTGGTGCCAAAGGGTTTAACGCCATGTTTGCGGTAAGTAGTGTTGATGCGGCGAAAGCGTACTATGAAACCTTCAAGACATTGCAGGCCGAGGCTGAGAATGGACCCACAAGTAAGCCTCTGCGCATTGCCACTATATTCTCATTTGCTGCCAATGAAGAGCAGGACGCCATTGGTGATATTTTAGATGAGAGTTTTGAAGTCAGTGCCATGAACAGCAGCGCGAAAGAGTTTTTGAGCGCCGCGATCACTGATTACAACGCCATGTTTAAATCTAACTATGGCGTGGACAGTAATGGTTTTCAGAACTACTACCGTGACCTTGCCCAGCGCGTGAAGAATCAAGAAATAGATCTGCTCATCGTGGTGGGTATGTTTTTAACGGGTTTTGATGCGCCTACGCTTAACACCTTGTTTGTTGATAAGAATTTGCGTTATCACGGTTTGATGCAGGCGTTTTCTCGCACTAACCGCATTTATGATGCGACTAAGACCTTTGGCAATATTGTTACCTTCCGTGATTTGGAACAGGCAACCATTGATGCCATCACCTTGTTTGGTGACAAAAACACCAAGAACGTGGTGTTGGAGAAGAGCTACAAAGAATACATGGAAGGTTTTAACGATATTGCTACTGGGCAGGCGCGTCGAGGTTTTGTTGATATCGTAAAGGAGCTGCAAGAACGTTTTCCAAATCCAGAAAATATTGAAAAAGAACAAGACAAAAAAGAGTTTGCCAAGCTGTTTGGTGAATACCTAAAAGCAGAAAATATTTTACAAAACTACGATGAATTTTCTGGATTAAAAGCACTGCAAAGTCTAGATACCAGTGATGAACAAGCTGTTGAAGAGTTCAAGTCAAAGTACTATCTGGACGATGCTGACATCGAGGCAATGCAAACCATAGATATGCCGAGCGAGCGTGCTATTCAAGATTATCGCTCTACCTACAACGATACCCGCGACTGGTTGCGACGCGATAAAGAAGGTCAGGACAAAGATAAGTCAACGGTAGACTGGGACGATGTGGTCTTTGAAATTGATTTGCTTAAATCGCAAGAAATCAACCTCGATTACATTCTTGAACTGATTTTTGATCACAATAAGAAGAACAAGAGCAAAGAAGGCTTGATTGAAGAAGTCCGCCGTATGATCCGCGGTAGCCTTGGCAATAGAGCGAAAGAGAGCTTGGTGGTTGATTTTATTAACCAGACAAACCTAGATGAGATCAATGACAAAGCTAGCATTATCGACGCTTTCTTCAAATTCGCCCAGGCGGAGCAGAAGCGCGAAGCCGATGCCATTATTGCCTCTGAAAAGCTCAATATCGATGCTGCCAAACGCTATATTGCGTCATCACTCAAACGTGAGTACGCCTCTGAAAATGGCACTGCACTTAATGAGGCGCTGCCCAAACTTAGCCCATTGAACCCACAGTACCGAACCCAGAAGCAAACGGTTTTTCAGAAAATTGCCGCTTTTGTTGAAAAATTCAAAGGTGTGGGTGGGCAGATATAAGTGTTATTACGTGCTGTTCAGGAAGGAAGTTAAATAGCACAAGCGTCTGAAATTTATTGGTTTCTAGGCTGGTTGTCTTTTACGTGGAAGGTGAATTAAAAAATGGAAAATGAAAACATAGTAAGGTTTTTGTCATCAGACATAAAAAGGAACTCCGCGTCTTCGAAGAGAGAGCCAATCGAAATTGATCTTTCTAATGATGACTTAGATGACGAGCTGGCCACATTTTTTCGTTTTATCAATAAAGTTTTAGATACTGATAACTTAGTCATACTGGCTGGTTCAGGCACGTCTTTAACATTTAATAAGCCTTCTCAGCAGAATAAAGCGCCTATCGCTCCAAGTATGTGGCACCTTTGGGATTATTGTAATAAAGCAGATGAGAATCTTTTCCAATTGGTTTTGAAGGCAACAAATTATGATGCTCTTCAAAAACATCGTGAAGCAAACGGAGATGCAAAGCCAGACATTGAACTATTATTGTCTCTTTGCGATTCCTCTTTAGCCGTTGGGAACCTTTCAAATCAAAGAACTAATCAAGTAAGTAAATTCCTTGAGCAAGCCAAAAACATAATTTTAGCTAAAACCACCTTTACTGAATCGATCCCTGAATCAGACTGGGTTAGTCATGATAAATTTATGCGTGCAGTAGGTAGAAGGAGTGCTCAGCAACAACGACTTAAACTATTCACGACTAATTATGACTTGGCTTTTGAGCACGCTGCATCAAACACTGGTTTTGTTGTTATTGATGGTTTTGAATTTTCTAACCCCTCTTTTTTTAATCCTATGTGGTTCAAGTATGACATAGTGAACCGTGGGCACTCTAAGAGCAGTGAAGGCGCATACATATCCAATGTGGTTCAGCTATATAAGATGCATGGCTCTGTGGACTGGAGAAAATTTAACGGCAGAGTTAGAAAGCTAGGTGCTGATAGCAAAATTGGTGAACCTGTTTTTATCTATCCAAGCAGTAGCAAATATCAGACATCTTATGATTCTCCTTACTTAGATATGATGACTTCTTTTTTGGAAGTAGTTAAACAACCCAAAACGGCTGTACTGTGCCTAGGTTTTGGTTTTAATGATAAGCATATAAATAATGCGCTGACTATGGCGCTTAGGACTAACCCTGAGTTTATGCTGATGGTTGCAACGAAAGACCCATTCAGTGTAACGGGTTCATTCAATGATGAGATTAGGAATCTGCTAATGGCAGCTATTGACCATGGGGATGGCAGAATCGCAATAATGGATTCAACGTTTAAACAGTTTTCTAGTCTGCTACCTGAACGAAGATCAACAACTCCCGAGGACGAACTCTTCAAAGCATTTGAAAAAATCACTGCGAGTATTAAATAAGGGAGACTATTCATGGAGCGGAAAAAGTGGTTTTCCCCTTACGATCCAACAAGACGGATTGGTAGCGTCATTAGCGTATCTGCAACCGAGCTTATCATTAACTTATCTAAAGCGGGATCTGGTGAGCCCAGTTGGTCATTCGGAAATCGAATAGCCGCTGGTGAAGTAAATGAATTTGTATTCATCGACATAGGTGAAACAGCGATACTTGGGCGCCTAGTGAAAGTGTGGATTGAGGGTGGAGAGAGATTAAGTGTTGACGGTTTGGCGGATAAACCATCCGAAAATCACCCAATTGGACTGGTTCAATTATTAGTGAGTTTGAACCCAGCTAATGGTCGTAACTACAAAGGAATTAAACAGCATCCGAGATTAGGTAGCCAAATATATTCAGCTCACCCGTATCTGGTAGCAATAATCGCTGAAGGTAAACAAGATGAGGAGCCTGGCCAAATCCATTTACCGTTAGCTTCACTTCCGCATGATGAATCCGTAACTGTTCACGTTACCCCTGAGAAGTTGTTTTCACGCCATTGCGCTATTTTAGGAGCAACAGGTGGCGGGAAAAGTTACTCGATGACAAACATCATCGAGCAAGTGATTAAGGCCGGAGGCAAAGCAATTATTATTGACCCGACGGGGGAATATGAGTCACTTGGCTGTGACAGTTACTATGTTGGGAATCATGCAAAAGCAACTCCATTTAATCAGTTAACTTTTCCACATTGGCAGTTTACAGACTCAGATATTAGAGCCTTTTTAAGGCCTTCAGCACAAAGCCAAGCGCCTAAACTGGAGGCAGCTATCGAGAGTCAGAAAATAGTGTGGCAATTTTGGCAGCAACAAAATCATGGCCTTGATATCAATGCAAATTATCTTTTGAACAAATCTGGGCAAGCAAAGGCTCCTTACGAAGCTGCTCTATTATCTATGAATAGCTCTATCCAGACAGCTCCATGGATGTTTAAATACATTGCTGACCAGATTGTAAACGAGTGTGTGTGGCCAAATGGCGGGAATGCTAATAATCCTAACCCCACTATTTGGGGCGGAAGAGCTGATAATGATGTTGGCCACTGTTTAAACCTGATAGCTCGGATTAAAGCCTATTCAAACAACCCAAATTTAAAATGGATGATTGACCCGGATGATAAATTAAAGACATTACCTAATCTTATTGATGATTTCTGTTCGCCAATAAGTAGCAATAATGTGCTGAGATTAGATCTTTCTGAAGTTCCATTTGAAGCAAACTCAAGAGAAATACTTGTTAATGCCATTGGTAGAAAGTTGTTATCTGTAGCCAGGCAAGGTGCAATAAATCATGGTGCACCTCTATTAGTATTTATTGATGAAGCTCATCAATTTCTCAATAAGCGAATTGGTGAAGAAACGAACAGGTTTGAGTTGGATGCCTTTGGTAATATTGCTAAAGAAGGTAGAAAGTATGGTTTAAATACCATTATTGCTACTCAGCGACCACGTGACATTCCTGAAGATGTTTTAAGTCAGATTGGTACACTTATTGTGCATAGGTTGACCAATCAGCTGGACCAAGAAATTGTAAAAAAGGCTGTTGGCGCTATTGATCAACGTTCAGCATCTTTTCTCCCTGTCTTGGGTCAAGGAGAGGCATTGTTATTAGGAGTCGATTTCCCATTTCCTATGACTGTGAAAATGAAACGTCCTGCAAATGCGCCAACTTCGAAAAGCGCTGGCTTTTCTAAAAGTTGGAAACCTTTGCAAAAGTAGTTTCAATTAAGACAAAACTGCTTCGCCACTTCCTAGTCAAATAGGTGTGGTTCTTTTACATCTAATTCACCGCCGGTGAGTTTATGAACCTTCACACTATGGTGTCGGAGGTTCACTATGTTCAAAAACCTATTTTTTCAAGCCAAAGCACTACCAGAGCTGTCATCGCAACTGGATGCGGAAATTCCACGCTACCCGCCATTCCTGAAGGGGTTGCCAGCTGCGTCACCCGAGGATTTGCAGTCCACACAAGACGAGCTAATTGCCAAACTGCGCCAGGTACTTGGCTTTAATCAGCGTGAGTTTCAAAGGCTGATTCAGCCCTGCATTGATCATCTGGCGTCCTATGTTCACTTGTTGCCAGCTTCTGAGCATCATCATCACAGTGGTGCTGGTGGTTTATTACGTCATTCGTTGGAAGTTGCTTTCTGGGCGGCACAAGCAGCTGAAGGGATCATCTTTGTTGCCAGTGGCACACCGGTTGAGAAAAAAGAGCTGGAACCAAGGTGGCGTGTTGCCGCGGCATTAGGCGGTTTGTTCCATGATATTGGTAAGCCTGTTTCAGACCTGTCCATTACGGACGAAGATGGACGCTATCAGTGGAACCCATTTTTAGAAACATTATCCCAGTGGACCACAAATAACAGCATTGAACGTTATTTTATTCGCTGGCGCGACGGACGGTGCAAGCGGCACGAGCAATTCTCAATTCTGGTGTTAAACCGGGTGATGACACCTGAGTTGCTCGCCTGGTTAACTCAACCTGGCCCTGAGATTTTGCAAGCCATGCTGGAGGCAATTGGCAATACCGATCCCGAGCATGTCCTGTCTAAACTGGTCATTGAAGCAGACCAAACCAGTGTGCAGCGAGACCTGAAAGCTCAACGGATTTCCGTTGACGACAATGCCCTTGGTGTCCCAGTCGAACGCTATCTACTTGATGCCATGAGGCGATTACTTGCCAGTTCCCAATGGTTAGTCAATCAGCGAGACGCCAGAGTCTGGGTACGAAAATCAAATCAATCAACCAATCTTTACCTG
This sequence comes from Aliiglaciecola aliphaticivorans, assembly GCF_054782055.1. Classification (NCBI taxonomy): domain Bacteria; kingdom Pseudomonadati; phylum Pseudomonadota; class Gammaproteobacteria; order Alteromonadales; family Alteromonadaceae; genus Aliiglaciecola; species Aliiglaciecola aliphaticivorans. The sequence continues at coordinate 41,493 of NZ_BAAGTF010000034.1, read as the reverse complement.
GTTTGGAAAAGCGCGGCTAAAGACATCATTGAGCTGTTGGCCAAAGACAAGATACCTGGCATCCCAAGAGATCCCGATACCCTTGCGGACATCCTCATTGAGCGAGGATTGGCCACGAAATCCACCTCAAATGAGCGATATGAAAGTCTTGCCCCTGAAGTGCTGATCAAAGACGACAAGCCAATCTGGCTACCCATGCTGCATATATCTGAGGCCGATTTATTGTTCAGCTCGAATGTACCAAGTAGCGTGAGACTGTTTAGCAAATCTGAGTGGGAAGCAACACAGAAAACACAAGCAGAACCTCAGAGTCGTTCCAGTGAGCATCCAGACTTGCCTGAAGCGTCATCATCAATCGAACATAGCAATTCGGCAGAGTCGCCATCGTCAAAATCGTCCGAACAAGGTGATGAACTTCGTCTTGCTAGTGATGTTAGTAACCCCCAGGCAACTGGAAATGCTCCGGGTGATGGATGTGAAAAGCCTAACAATTCATTTGATGGCGCTATCGCGAATAACGTAAACCAGCACGATGAAGAAGCATTGAATCTGCCTGAATCTTTGGCGTGGCTTCCAGAGGCCAGCGGTGCGTTGATTATGGCTGGTGAACAGATTCTGATCCGTTATCCCGATGCCGTAAGACATTGGTGTGCTCCCCGAAAACTGCTTGCTGAACTCAGTCGATTAGATTGGCTTGAACTAGATCCCGCAAACCCGACACGTAAGGCCAGAACTGTGACTACGAAAGATGGCGTTCAGGAGCAAGGGTTGCTGCTGAAAGTATCGATTTCTAAAGGGCTTACTGCACTGATTGACCTTCTCAAACAAGACGCAGAATCAGCGGCAGCAATTCAGAACAAAGAGGCTTCACCGCGACCGAGTCGAACTGAGACAACCAATGCCCAAGCAAAAGAGCCCGCCATAAGAGCGGAGCGCAAGCAAAAGCCGATTGCGCCCAATACGAACTCATGTACAGACCCCAAACACGCACAGCGCCAACAGATGGTTAATTTTGTGAAAGATTTGCCCATCTTACTGACCGATGGCGATTACCCAGACGTGGATCATAGTGCCGATGGTATTCGCGTCACGATTCAAACCTTACGCCAAGTCGCCAATGAGCATGGCATTCCAGCTGGACAACTGCTTCGGGGGATCTCGGCCAGTGACGAATGCCAGTTTGATGAGGGGGAAACGGTTCTGTTTACCGCTCACGCTAAACGTTAATCCTTTTGAAATTAAGCGGATTGCAAACGGTTATTTTGCGGAGCATGAATGAAAGAAAACGCATACGAGATGCCCTGGCGCACGAACTATGAAGCCATGGCAGCAGCAGGTTGGCTGGTTGGGGCCACTGGGGCAATAGCCTCAGAAATGCTGACTGAGCTACCACCTGAGCCATTTTGGTGGATGACAGGGATTTCCTCGGGCATGGCGTTGTACCGCCTGCCCGAGGCTTACCGTCTTCATAAGTTACAGAAGGGACTAAAAGGGAAACCTTTGGCATTTATGGAGCTGGCGCATTTGCAAAAAGTGATGGCAAAACATCCTGATGAATTGTGGTTAGGTTATGGCTTTGAGTGGGACCAACGTCATGCTCAACGCGCTTATGAAATCTTAAAGCGGGATAAGCAAACCTTGCTTAATAAGGGCCATGGCAAGCAAATGGGCTCGACCTGGATTCATGGTGTCGAGCCCAAAGAAGAAGATGTGTACCAACCAGTTGGACACACTGAGGGGCACACCTTAATTGTCGGTACGACCGGTGCCGGAAAAACCCGTTGCTTTGATGCGATGATCACTCAGGCCATTTTGCGCAATGAAGCCGTGATTATTATTGACCCCAAGGGAGACAAAGAACTTAAGGATAATGCACAGCGAGCCTGTATTGCCGCCGGTAGTCCTGAGCGCTTTGTGTATTTTCATCCGGGTTTTCCAGAGCATTCAGTACGTCTTAATCCCCTGAGAAACTTTAACCGGGGCACTGAAATTGCCAGCCGTATTGCGGCACTAATCCCATCCGAAACCGGGGCTGATCCATTTAAAGCCTTTGGCCAAATGGCACTGAATAACATCGTTCAAGGTCTGCTGCTTACTTCACAACGTCCTGATCTGAAAACCCTGAGACGATTCTTGGAAGGTGGCCCAGAAGGCTTGGTAGTAAAAGCCGTCACGGCGTGGGGGGAGCAGGTGTATCCGAACTTTAGTGTGGAGATTAAACGCTTTACTGAAAAGGCCAATACCTTGGCTAAACAAGCCATGGCGATGCTGCTTTTTTACTACGAACGCATTCAGCCCGTTGCCGCCAATACTGATTTGGAAGGCCTTTTGAGCATGTTTGAACATGACAGAACCCACTATTCCAAGATGGTGGCTTCACTGATGCCGGTGCTCAATATGCTCACTTCAAGTGAACTTGGCCCACTGCTATCACCGATTGCAAACGATGTGAATGACAGCCGGTTAATTACGGATTCTGGCCGTATTATCAACAATGCCCAAGTGGCGTATATCGGCTTGGATTCATTGACTGACGCCATGGTTGGCAGCGCCATCGGTTCGTTGCTTTTATCCGATCTCACCGCCGTGGCCGGTGACCGCTATAACTATGGTGTTGATAATCGTCCCGTAAATATCTTCATCGATGAGGCGGCTGAAGTCGTCAACGATCCCTTCATTCAACTGCTCAACAAAGGCCGTGGCGCAAAAATGCGTTGCGTGATTGCTACTCAGACCTTTGCTGACTTTGCAGCTCGTACAGGCAGCGAAGCTAAGGCTCGCCAGGTGTTAGGTAACATCAACAACCTGATAGCCCTTCGGGTGATGGACGCCGAAACGCAGCAGTACATTACCGACAATCTGCCTAAGACTCGGTTGCAGTACATTATGCAAACTCAAGGTATGTCGTCCAACTCGGACAGCCCCGCGTTGTTTACCGGCAATCATGGCGAACGCTTGATGGAGGAAGAAGGCGATATGTTTCCACCGCAGTTATTAGGCCAGCTCCCCAACCTAGAGTACATCGCCAAGCTTTCAGGTGGCCGTGTGATCAAAGGTCGCATTCCTATTTTAACCAGCTCTACACAGGCAGCATAAGGAGTCTGTATGCATCATTCTGTCTGTCTGAAAATGACAACACTTACCAGTAAAGAAATGCTCGCTCAGTGGCAGCAACATAACCCCCAGTTCAAGGAAACCTTAGGACTGCTTGAAACCGACTGGCCTCATGCTTTGGCCTCGGTGTATTGCTTGGCGGACTACTTAACGGATGCGTTCACGTTAGATGGCCATTCCATCTTTGATTTGTGTCTGTGTAATGGTTTGGGCAGTTATGAAGAAGTCAGTTGTGATGATGATAGTGTACGCCTTTGGCATTTCATTGAGGCACTGACCTGGACTGCCGCCAGTGCTTTAACGGGGATTCGCCTGCGTGATCCTGACCATTTCGAGTGGGCCGCCGTAGATGGTGTGTATTTCTACTCCTGGATTCGTAATCGTCCAAATCGGATGGCGTATCTGGCTGAAGGACGTATTGATATGCGTTATGTCAGTGGCCATACATCGACAAAGCGGCTTCAACAAGTGATTAAAGCCCGGATTATGACTCCAACCGTTGCAGCCATGCTGGCGCGAGTTGAAGAGGATGTTTGGCATGAGCAAGCATAAGTCGGTTTGGCTGCTGTGTCTGGCACTGATGCTGGAGATTATTGCCATTGGCGTGTTAGTGCCCGGTGATTGGACTGGCCGGGTCATCAGTAAAGAGAAGCAGATGATCCAAAACCAATTGGGCGCACAAACAAGCTATTGGATTGGTCAAACTAGCCATCGCTGGTATCAATCATGGGTTGTGGATACGCAGATGGAGCAATCTGTGCGAGATTTTCTAATCCCCACTGAAGAGCAGCGACTGCGCTCTAAAGGGATGGAGAACATGGGAGGCTTTTGGTTTGTCTGGGTAGAAGACCGTATTCAGGCATTTTTTGATGTGTTGTACCAAGTGTTCACTCGATTTGCTTTACTGATGGTCTGGTTGCCCTTTGCGCTTATTCTCATGTTACCGGCGTTGTGGGATGGCTTAATGACCTGGAAGATTAAGAAGACAACCTTTGATTTTTCGAGCCCTATCATTCACCGCTACAGCATGATTATCCTGGGTTCAGGCGTCATCTTGCTGTTTATGGGATTGTTCGCCCCGCTGGCTATTCCACCGGTGGTACTACCGTCGATGATCATCGGCTTGGCATTGATGGCAGGGTTGGCGTTAAGTCACTTGCAGAAGAAGATATGAGGCCAGTTGGGCCTCATCTTGTAGAGCTAAAACCTTACGCCTACGGTATTGCCGTTCTCGTTGCGTATTTTTCCCAACCGTGAACACCAATTTTTCTCTAGCGTGAACACCTAATTTTCTTAACTGTGAACACTGATTTTTGCCTAAGCGTGAACACTTTTTCCGCATGACAAAATTTAGTGTTCACGGTAAGCAAAAATCCCCACCCCTTCTTGCAGGTCAGTTTTTAACCATTAACCTGCGCTCCTTTGTTTAACCCTCAGGAGCCGTTATGAAAACGAAGAAGATCTCTATGCAGAAAATCAAAGAAATTCTGCGCCTCAAATACGGCGCCGACCTCTCATCCAGGCAAATATCCCGTAGCCTGAATATATCAACGGGGGCTATCTCAAAGTACCTCAATCGAGCCGATGCGGCTGGCATTGGTTGGCCTTTGCCAGAGAGCATGACAGAGCAACAAGTTTTAGCCATCCTGCAGCCGTCACGAAAACCAAGAAAGGACACGGTCACCGTGTTTGCGGAACCCGATTTCAATGCAATTCACGATGAGTTGGGGACCAAGGGAATGACACGACAATTGCTGTGGGAAGAGTACACACAAGACCACCCCAGTAATCACTATAGCTATTCTCGCTTCACCGTTCTGTTCAAACGTTGGCAGGGCTCACGCCAGCTATCGATGAGACAAACACACCTAGCTGGCGAGAAGATGTTTGTCGATTATTGCGGGCCGACCATGGATGTCATTAACCCTCAAACGGGCGAGGTACGTACTGCCCAGATTTTTGTCTCCGTCCTGGGCGCCAGCTCTTATACATTCGTTGAGGCGACATGGTCACAAAGCTTGCCTGACTGGATTGGTTCCCATGTTCGAGCATTTAACTTTTTTGGTGGTGTTCCGGAGGTGGTTGTGCCAGATAACCTGAAAAGTGCCGTTAGCAAAGCCTGCCGCTATGATCCTGACCTAAACCCTACCTATCAGCAACTTGCAGAGCACTACAATGTTGCCGTCATCCCAGCTCGCCCCTACAAACCAAAGGACAAATCTAAAGCAGAGGTCGCGGTTCAAGTGGTTGAGCGGTGGATCATGATGCGCCTGAGAAAGCAGCCATTTTTTACTCTCGCGTCACTTAATCAAGCCATTCGTTTTTTGCTGGCAGACCTCAACAACCGCCCGTTTAAAAAACGTCCGGGATCTCGCCAATCTCAATTTGAAAGTATTGATAAGCCTGCGTTAAGACCGTTACCACCATCCCCCTATGAGTACCTTGAGGTTAAAAAGGCCAGAGTTCATCTTGATTACCATGTGGAATACGACGGTCACTTCTACTCCGTACCATATCAACTGGTAAAACAAAACGTGATGATTCATGCAAGCCGAACCACCTTGACCATTAATCATCAGGGAAAGCAGGTGGCCCACCACCCGCGAGCCTTTAAACACGGCCACACGACTGACACCACGCATATGGCGAAGGCGCATTTGAAGCATCAAGAGTGGTCGCCTCAGCGGTTTGTGTTATGGGCAACCCGAATTGGCGAATACACGACATTGGTGGTTGAGCATCAACTTGCTGGTCGCCGTCACCCCGAACACGGTTATCGCGCTTGCCTGGGTTTACTTAACCTGACAAAGAAGTATGGCCAGGAAAGGCTCGAAGCCGCCTGTCGTCGCGCACATTATATTAACGCTATTACGTACAAAAACATTGCCTCAATTCTCAGCAAAGGTTTAGACAACCTGCCCATGGAAGATGGCGATGCAGACAAGCAGATTTCCCTTCCCCTCAGTCACGATAATGTTCGCGGTGCCAAGTACTATCACTAATTACGCAAAGGAAAAACGAATGATTAATAACTCAAGTTTCGGGGTTCAAAAACAGCAAAAAATACAGCTTAAGTTACTGAATAATATAAATAAAAATAGCCTTTTCGTGGTATAATGTTAGTTAACTAGACAAAACAAAACACCCACCCAAGGCTATGTATGAATTCTGACACAACCTCTTCTGTTTTGCCATCGCTCACCGCTGAGTATTTAAGCCGCCACGATGTTCAAGTGGATAATCTGTTTAGCAAAGCATGGCAGCGCATCGGTTTTAATCGACTGCTGAAACAAGCGCGGTTTTCAAAGCGTTCAGGATCACCCGTCAGTGATGTAGTGTACCTTTTACTGCTTTGGGTCTGGCTTAACGATGTTTTCAAAGGAGTCGTTACAAAGCTTCTCGATCACTAAGAAGGATGCCCTTTATGATCTTCTTAATCGGGAAGATCTGGATTGGCGCAAGTTGCACCTTCAAACAGCGAAGACCGTCATCAGTTTGACTGACCACAGCGCCATACGCGCCTATGTTGTTGATGATTCTGTTAAAACACGGCGCGGTAAAACCATGCCAGGCATCTCTAGCCACTTTGATCACCTCAATGGTCGTTGTGTGATGGGGCAGCAAATCCTGACCCTAGGGCTGGCGACTGAAAAGCAATTTATCCCTTTAGATAGCGAACTCTATATCAGTCGAGTTAAATCACAACCTCTGACCAAAGCCTTTGCCGATGGTCGCAGTATCGCCGCAAAACGTTATCGTGATGCGCAGTCAATGACTAAACCGGAGATGGTCCATGGCATGATTAAGCGAGCCGATCGGTCCGGCATTCATGCACAGTATTTTTTAGCCGATTCATGGTTTGCCAGTAAGTCCATGCTGGCCTTTATGGAAGCGCAATCGTTAGTCTCCATTGTCCGTATGAAGAAAAATAAAATGAGTTACCGCGTGGCCGGTAGTGACAAGGTTCTCTCAACAGCGGCTGAGCTATACCAACATCACATCAAAGGCCAATGGCAGAAGGTTAAGGGCAGGCCATACCAGTCTAAGGCGATCACCGTTGAGTTAAACTTAGCACAAACCCTCGATGCACCTGATCACTGGATCAAGGTCAAGCTGCTGTTTGTACGTGGCGTTAACGAAGAAAAACAGCGTGCTGGAAAGCATGATTGGGCCTTGTTTTTATCCACCGACACTCACCTCAGTGATGAGAGAATACTCGAAATCTATGCATTACGCTGGGGAATCGAAGTGTACTTTAAGGAAGCGAAACAAAAGCTTGGGTTCCTTAAAGAGCAGAGTACACATTACAGTGCTTATATCGCCTCCATCCATTTAACGGCTCTGCGATTCTGCTTGCTGCTATTGACTCAACACGAGGAAGGTGCCGCTCGACTGAGTTATAGTCGTAACGACATGATCAACAGTCTGTGCACCTTAGATTTTGCCAGCCGACTCTGGGTTATCTTTAGAGCGCTGATATCGGGAGCGCTTGATGAGCTCAGCAAGCTATATGGAGTCAGCGTCGCCCAAGAGATCATGAACCAAATAGACAAAACGGTTCAGGAGTTCTTTATGCAAGTCATGCAAATGGATACCTTCACGCTGAGGCTAGAAGCCAAATCTATTGGTGATGAGTACTGATTTTAAGCTAAACTGAACTCCGAAACTTGAGTTATTACTCTCGGTGATGTAAAAGCCATTTTTTTCTATGCAAGCTTGTTTCCTGCATTTGTCGATCTGACGACTATCGCCACGTCAGACATTGCAACGATTATTGTGTTGACTGTCGTTGCAGTCGGTGGTGTTAAACTGGGTTATGCGTATTTCGCCAGCAGGATTCTGTCCTGGACTAAGGGCAGAGCACCAGGCGTTGTTAAAAAGACCGCTGGCGGTTTTATGGTTGGTGCAGGCACATACCTTATGGTAAAAGCCTAATGAATTGAAAATCCCACGTTGGAGGTTGTAGATGGAAGATGATTTTGAAGTTGAAATGAGTGCTTTAAGCCAGGAGCTGACGGCTGAGGGTAAAACTGTTCAGGTCGATATTTACCGTGGCGACACGGGAGGCTGGATTCTTGAAGTGATTGATGAATCGGGTGTTTCGACAGTCTGGGAAGATGAGTTCGATACAGAGGAAGCCGCACTGGATGAAGTTAAGGCGACCATCAGAGATGAAGGAATTGATTCTTTAATTGGTATGGATGTGTAAATGACGCTGGGTTAATCATACCGGGTTCCGTGGTGCGGATGGGGCTGGCATAGGAAACAGCCTGTTAACAGAGAACTCCTCCAGACAAAAGCTGAAGACCTGTTGGGAGCCCATTGCTTTAAAGGTTACCTGTTCCTGGGTTAGTTCACAAAACCAGTTTTCTCTGGATTGCGGCGCCTGGTCAGTGAAGGCGATGGGGGTAAAGAGGGCTGCGCACAGCTCATCACGAGCTGAACGGGCCGATAGATATTCAAAGGCTTCTACTCCAGCTTCTCTCATGTTGGTGCCTAATGCTTGAGTCAGGGAGTACTCAGTGCGGTGGCGCAATGCTGCCGTGAATGCACTAAAGGGTGGCTGTTGAAGCTGGATACCTTTATCGGTCTTATAACCCACTGTGAACAGCGTATGCTCGGTGTTCAATTTTGCCGCAGGTGCCGTTCCTTCCATTGAGCGGAGAAACACAAAGCGGTAGAAGGCGGATTCTGCCAGGGTTACTTCAAGTGATTTTCCGCCGTAGAACAGGCTAGGTTCATGGATACGGCCAAATCGAGATCCCCAGTGTAAGGGAGGATAACGAAAAGGTGTTTTGAGCAGGTAGTGCAGGGTGTTTGGGTAGGTATCAGGATAGTCGGGTTTTGAGGTTTCAAGTAACTCTTCAAGCACCGCCTGTTCTTCGAGTGTGTCCACATAGCCTAGTGTGGCGACTTGTTCCTGATTTTCCACCAGGCGGTATAACAACCCCTCAATGGGTCTGATGCAGGCTTCGCCGTTACAGTCAGCCCAGATTATGGTTACACCTTGCCTCGTATCGCATCCAGGCAGGTCACCACACGCATAAGTCCCTGAACAGTTTGTACCTGTATAGCAGGAACACCGCCAGTAAGCTTGTTCTGTGAGCGCATGAAATGTTTGATCCAGGCCTGGTCACCCCCGGTGAGTGCAAATAGTGCCCGGGCGGCTCTGATCAACAGCAGGGCCAGTTCACCTTGTTTACTGTCGGGACTCAGGTCCAGGTTTTGCTTTAAGCGTGTTATCGCGGTTCTATGCACACCAATCACCTTGCCCAGCTCATCTTGCTTGAGTGTCAGCTGTTTGGATGCATTAAGTAGTGCTTTTGACAGGACAACAGCTGGGTCTGGTCGTTGCTTTAGTTGTGCAGTCATCTTGCTTTTCACTCCAGGATCTAACTTTTGATCTTTATTTTAGATGCAAATAAAGCAAAATGGTAATCAGTTTTACTAAATGAAACATTTCATCTCTGCCACAGCCTCCAGCACTGCTTCACAACAGCGTCAACATGCCTGTTGATTTCCTCACCAGGTTGTCTGGGTGGGAGTTGATGCAAGGCACGCACTATGTCCAGTCCTGCAAGCATGCTCAAAAACAACTCGGCGGCATGCTCAGTATCAGTACACTCTATACGTCCTGCCTCTTGTTGTATTTTTAACCAGCCGCTCAAGGTGTCTAAGGCGTTTTGAACACTGTTGTTGTACATGCTGTGCAGTAGATCCCGGTCTACTTCGTGCAGGCTGCCCAGCAAACGCAGAAAATTGAGGTGTTCATGGCTGAGTACGAAATGTGCCAGGTTTAGTGCAAAGTCATGCAGTGCTTGCCGAGGTGTTTGGCCCTGCTCAGGTTCGATAACCAGGTGTTGAAGCAAGCTATCGCACTGGCGATGAATGATGGCCTCGATCAGTGTGTTTTTTTCGTTAAAGCGGTTATAGACCGTTACTTTTGAAACGCCCGCTTTACGTGCGACCGCTTCTATCGAGAATTTAGCTGGGCCCTGGGTGAACAGAAGTTCTGTGGCGGCATCCAGAATAGCGACTTCTTTGCTGGGATCGACAGGTCGTCCCGATCGTGACTTACAAGGCACTTTTTTATCCATTTTAATTAGTGTACGATTGCCTTCATTAATCATAGTGTATTTTTGAGTCGATTACCATGCATAGACCCTTATTCTTTATGGCTATTGTGCTGTTAATGCTGGGCTGTAGTCCAGATAATGGTGCATCCAATGCACCTCAGTCTGCGGCTCCCTGGGTTCGAACTCTGGTAGTGAGTAATGCCTCTTCTGCTTTTCTGAAGCTATCCGGCACAGTAAAAGGGCGCTATGAAACACCCGTTGCCTTTCAGGTTTCGGGCCGTATTCTGGAGCGCTATGTTGATGCGGGTCAGCGGGTCGAAGCGGGGCAGTTGCTGTTCCAGTTGGACCCGCGTGATTTGTTAGCCTCGGTGCGAGTGGCTGAAGCTGACATGAAAACGACTGAAGCGGCATTGGCAATTGCACGCAGCGAGTTGAATCGTCAACAAACACTGGTAGACGGCCAGTTTGTCAGCCGCCAAACCCTGGAGCGTTATGAGCTGACACTGCGTGAAGCCATCAGTCGTCATCAGGCGGCTAATGCTGTGTTGGAGCAGGCACGTAATGCTGTGGATTATGCTGAACTGCGTGCTGAAAAAGCGGGCATACTGAATGCCGTGACAGCTGAGCCAGGACAGGTGGTCATCATGGGGCAGGCTCTGGCTACTCTGATTGACGATAGCTCACTTGAAGCGGAGGTATATCTGCCTGAAGGTGAGGATGCTCCAGCGTCTGGTAGCCTGTTGATTGATGGTGAATCATTAGCGATTACTTTGCGGGAGATGGCAGCCTCGGCTGATCCTGACAGTCGCAGTTGGCGGGCACGTTATCGTATTGAGTCGCGCTCTGATGCCTTAAGTCTGGGCAGTGTGGTACAGGTCAGGCTTGACCAGCCACTGCAGGAGACAACCTTTAGTGTGCCCCTGGGCGCACTGGATGAACGCAGTCAAGGCGCTCAGGTCTGGCAAGTAGTTGAGGGGCAGGTGCAGCCTGTGCCTGTGGAGGTGCTGGAGCTGAGCCAGGAATATGCCCGTATTCGCGCTTCCCTGACGCAGGGTAGTCGCATTGTTGCGCTGGGCACGCATTTATTAACGCCGGGCATGCAGGTCAGGGAGCAGGCGCGATGAATTTTCCCAATTTGTCAGCCCTGGCAGTGCGTGAACGCTCGGTAACCCTGTTTTTTCTTCTCCTGTCTGTCTTTGCCGGTGTCTATGCGTTTTCATCTTTGGGGCGTGCCGAAGACCCATCCTTCACTGTACGGGTGATGGTGGTGTCGGCTATCTGGCCCGGTGCCACACCGACCGAGTTACAGGATCAGGTTGTTGACCGTCTGGAGAAACGCATTCAGGAAGTGGAGTACCTGTATAAAATTGAAACCACGATACGTCCGGGTCGGGCCGATTTACAGATAGAGTTCGAGGACTTTTCACCCAGTGAAAGGGTGCCTGATCTGTTTTATCAGGTACGTAAGCGCATGCTGGATGAAGCCGGAAGTCTGCCTGCGGGGGTCATAGGTCCGATCGTTAATGATGATTTTTCAGATGTGTATTTCTCGCTGATTTCACTGACGGCACCGGGTATGCCGATGCACAGCCTCACCCGTGAAGCGGAATCTGTCCGTGATCGTTTACAGCGTGTGCCTGGCCTGCAAAAAGCGCTGTTACTGGGCGAGCGCAGTGAGCGGGTGTTTATCGACTTTGATATGAACCGCCTGAATAACCTGGGGTTGTCAGCAGAGCAGATTTTTGCCGCGATTGAAGCCAGTAATCGTATGATGCCAGCTGGCTTTGTTGACCTGGACGGGCCACGCGCCTACCTGCGTGTGGATGCTGATCTGGCGGACCTTGATCAACTGGCTGCTTTGCCGATACGTGTGGGAGACCATCTGTTAAAGCTGTCTGATCTGGCAGATATACGGCGAGGTTACGAAGATCCTCCCTCCTATATGATCAGGGCGGATGGTGAAGCGGCCATATTGTTGGGGGTGGTGATGCAGGCCGGTCAGAACGGCCTGGAGTTTGGTGAGCGTCTGACGGCCTTTATTGATGCTGAACAGGCCGCGTTACCCCTGGGTATGTCTTTGCATATGCTGACCAATCAGACCGAAGCGATCAGTCAGGCCGTTGATCTGTTTCAGATCAAGTTTCTGGTGGCGGTGCTGGTCGTTATGGCTGTCAGCATACTGGCGATTGGCTTTCGTGCGGGTCTGGTGGTAGGTATTGCCATCCCCGTTACCATCGGCCTGACCTTCCTGTTGATGAAAATTACCGGGATCAATCTGGATCGTATCACTCTGGGTGCCTTGATTATCGCCCTGGGGTTACTGGTGGATGATGCCATCATCGCCATTGAAATGATGATCGTTAAAATGGAAGAGGGCTGGGAGCGGGTGCGCGCGGCCAGTCATGCCTGGAGTGTGACGGCCGCCCCTATGCTGTTTGGTACGCTGGTGACGGTAGCGGGTTTTGTCCCGATCGGCTTTGCCCAGTCAGGTGTGGGTGAATATGCCGGCAATATCTTTTGGGTGATGGCCTTTGCACTGCTGGTTTCCTGGCTGGTGGCTGTGACTTTTACGCCTTATCTGGGAGTGAAGCTGCTGCCATCCTATACTCAGCATCAGGCTGGAGATATCTATCAAACACGTTTTTACCAGTATCTGCGAGGCGTGGTAAACACCTGTGTGCGTTATCGTAAAACGGTCGTGCTGTCGACACTGATGTTGTTGATACTCAGCGGTGTGGGTATGGCAACGCTGGTACAAAAGCAGTTTTTTCCAGGTTCAGACCGTCCAGAGGTATTGATCGATATTAACCTGCCGCAGGGCAGTGCAATCGGCACGACAGAAGCCACGGTAAAACGCCTCGAAGCCATATTGGAAACGCTGCCCGAAGTGAAAAGCCTGTCATCCTATATCGGTGCGGGTGCGCCTCGATTCTTTATTTCGGCTAACCCTGAACAGCCTGATCCGGCCTTTGCCAAGATCATTGCCATAGGCCATGATGCCGGTGCTCGTGATCGTATTATGGCGGAGATGAATCGTCACCTGGAGGCAGGTGAGTTTCCTGAAGCACGGGTACGCGTTACCCGTTTGCTATTTGGACCGCCGGTTATCTGGCCTGTCAGCTTTCGCGTGCTGGGCCCGGATACTGAAGTCTTGCGTTCCATCGCTCACGAGGTGCGTAATCTGATGGCGGCGCATCCCAATACCGTGATGCCGCACCTGGAATGGGATGAGCGTACACCCGCCTACTATCTGGATATGGACCCTGACCGTCTGCGGTTAATGGGACTGACGCCGACCGAGGTTGCGCAGCAACTGGCGTTTCAACTCAATGGTTTTAATGTCACCGATGTGCGTCAGGATGTTCGCAGCGTACAGGTGATCGCGCGCAGTGCACGCGAAGGGGGGCTGTTACCCGAGGCGCTAGAGCTTAAGACAGCGGATGGGCGCAAGGTGGCGCTCAGTCAGTTGGGCGAGTTGAGTATCCGCTATGAAGATCCGGTGATAAAACGCTATAACCGTGAACCCTTTCTGGCTGTACATGCCGATGTACAAGGAGCCCAGCCACCTGACGTGACCCATGCGATCTGGGCTGACATGCAGTCGCTGCTTGCTGAATTACCACCGGGCTATCGTATCGATATAGGTGGATCGGTTGAACAGTCTGGCAAAGCGGATAGCTCCATCCAGAAGCTGCAACCGCTTATGCTGGCGCTTATGCTGATTTTCATCATGCTGCAGATGCGCTCATTTACCGGCACGTTTGTGGTGATTGCGACGGCTCCACTCGGGTTGGTAGGAGCGGTGGCAGCACTGCTGTTGTTTAACCAGCCGTTTGGTTTTACCGCGCTGCTGGGGTTGATCGGTTTAAGTGGTATTTTAATGCGCAACACCATGATACTGGCGCAACAGGTGCAGGATAACTTCGATTCCGGTATGCAGGCGGGTGCCGCTGTGGTTGAGGCGGCGGTGCAGCGTTCCCGTCCGGTGGTACTAACCGCTCTGGCGGCGGTGCTGGCTTTTATTCCGCTGGCTCTGGATCTGTTCTGGGGACCCTTGGCCTATGTGCTGATTGGCGGTGTCGCTGTGGGTACGCTGATTACCTTGCTATTTGTGCCAGCGCTCTATGCATGGTTGTTCAAAGTGAAAGTCAGTGACTATTGAGTCGTTCACTATCTGCAGAGTTGATAGCCTGTAAAGAGTGGATTGCCAGCCTGGCGGGTACAGCAGTTCGGCTGCTGTACTTGCTCACTCCTTCCGAAATACCACCGATAGATTGTTAGCTGGCATGGGAACTACCGCTTGTCGTATCAGCCCTTGCTCTTTTGCCAGATGAGTGACCTCATCCAGATGGCGGATACCCCAGAGCGGGTTACGTTGGCGGAGTGATGCATCAAATGCCAGGTTGCTCTCGGCAGGGCTGACATCGGCCTGCCAGAAAGGGCCATAGAGGAAGAGGACGCCATCGTTACTGAGCAGATTTTGGGCTAATTTCATAAGCCCCTCGGCGGCTTGCCAGGGCGCAATATGGATCATGTTGATCGCCAGCAGGGTGTTGTAGTCACCCTGAGGCATTTCTGTGGGAGCGGTTACATCCAGGAGTCGGGCTGGAAACAGCTTTGGATGGTGGTCACTCTGTCGCCTGGCTTCGATGCTGCTTAAGGCTGTCGGATCTATATCGGTGGGTTGCCAGTGAACGACCTGTGAGAGATTTGAGGACAGATACACCGCGTGCTCGCCCGTTCCTGAAGCTATTTCCAGTACCCTGGCCGGATCGGGAAGGTATGTCTGCAAGACATTGAAGATCGGCTCTCTGTTGCGCCGTGTAGCGGGTGCATGGGCAAGCGAGTTTGATGGTTTCATCGCAGATAGGTCTCCCTGCAAAGCAAAAGGCTCTGTATCAGGGACATTAATCTACCGGAAGAAAAGGCCAGGGTCACGTTTCATTAACCTGTGGTGTTAATTCCCATAGCAAAAATTTACTGTATTTATCCCTTATGGATATATGGGAATAGGTGGCTGGTATACAATGTCTTTTTAAAGGTTTGAATTCGGCTATAAGGCTATTTTACACATGACATCACTTTCAGATGATGCAAACAACACGTTTGAAATCTTTCCCTGGAACCCGCAACTTGAGACGGGTATTGCGATTATTGATGATCAGCATCGTAATTTGGTGATCCTGCTGAACAAGCTGGGTCAGCAGTATGTGCAGGGTGTTTCCAAACAGGCTATTGAGCAAATTCTGAAAGAGTTGTCCGATTACGCTGACTACCATTTCCAAACTGAGGAAGCTATCTCCTGAATCAGTGACGAGTATTGCTTAAGATTACAGATCGGAGCAGTCACTGTTTTATCGCTCTTTAACAATCGATTTTATTCGTACTGATGTGCGCTTGCATTGCAGGCTACTGATTTTTGCCTATTAAAGGATTTTTCTCTGGTTAAAATTCAAACAATTTTGACCGATTTGGCATGCTGAGGCCTGGCTACTAGCCATGCAAGGAATGTTTGGTATATCGAGTATGTCAGGTAATGTGATACACGCGATTGAATGCGCTAAAGCCTGGACAATGAGAGCCAAACTTAAGTGTCAGCTGTCTACCGCTCTTCACGAGTCGGCAGGCCAGATACATCAACTCTTGCATAACGGTTTTCAATCGGCGACGTTTCGCTGAGTGCCGCACAGGTGAGTCAGATTGCATTAAGCCGCGTAAACCGATCCAGCGTAAGATGTTATAAGCCATGACGGCAAAGCCCATGACCAGATCGTTGGTCGCGAACTTCCCAGATGGCAGGCGCTCTAGATCCAAGTCAGTCTTGAACTCGCTATGGAACTGTTCACACAGCGCATGCCCTTTGTAGAGTTTAATCACCGTGGCGTCATCTGCCACATCTGAAGACAATGAGGTCAACCAGCCATCTAAGCTGATTTCAGGCTCCAAGAACAACTGACCTTTGGCATCAGAGTGTCTCACCGTAACTTTGACCACTCGACGCGTATTGGCCGCATCATCCAGCTGTTGAGAGAACACGGCTTCCATTTTACCGGGTCGTGGATGATGCCACTTCGCATGTGCACAGGCTTCATCGTACCATTGCCAGACATCCTGCTTTCGTGGGTTCCATTTAATCAGGAAGTCGACGTTTTGGTTGTTCAGAAAAACACGGTTTTCAAGCGCATCATGTGCACTATCCAGTCGGATCAGTAATGACTGATCGGTCAGCTGACGTGCTCTTGGAATCACGCGTTGAAGTACATTGATAAACTCAGCATTAGCATGCTGGCTGCCAGGGCGTAACTCACAACCTAAGCACCACCCTTGCTGACCCAAATAGGCAGCAATCGGCGCATAGCCATCATGCCCTTTGTAAGTGTAGGAAACACCTTCCTTTTTAGTGTCACTGTTATCCATGGGGAACACGTCCATATCCAAGGGAATATGCCCTGTTGAGAGCTCTGTTAGTGGAATGGATGCATTCTGTAAAAACTCAACACTGGCCGAACTTAACAGTGGTAGTAAATTAACGGCATCTTCATCAAAGCGCTGACGTAATCGCGCGGATGAGGGTGATTGTTTGATACCCATGGCGGCCTTGAAGTAGGGATCATGTCTGGCTTGTTCGACGGCTTCAAAGTCACTTTTGCCCAAGCAAACGAGTCCTACATACGTACGAATAAGATCGATATTAGCGATACCATGGCGTTTAGCGACATCACGAGAAGTCTTATGAAGTGATGTCATTTGGTTGATGCAATGACCAATGAGAGCAAGACCACCATGAGGTGTGATCACTTCGGTTTTAGACTGAACAAGCTTGAACTTACGCATGGTAGTAACATCACTGATTGGGTGAATGGACAGTGATGACTATTTTAACGTTGGAAGCCTTGCTATTGCAGGGTTTTGAACACATTTATTGAATCTGAAGTCACGGATTCAGGTACAAGTTAAGATAAACTAATGCCTGAGTCAGTGTGTTAATGGTAATAAAAAAAATAAATATATGAATTTAATACTCAAGTTTCGGGGTTCAAAAACAGCAGAAATTATAGCTTAAGTTACTGAATAGTATAAATAAAAATAGCCTTTTCGTGGTATAATGTTAGTTGTCTAGACATAACAAATACAACTCAAAGGCTACACATGAATTCTGACACAAGCTCTTCTGTTTTGCCATCACTCACCGCTGAGTATTTAAGCCGCCACGATGTTCAAGTGGATAATCTGTTTAGCAAAGCATGGCAGCGCATCGGTTTTAATCGACTGCTGAAACAAGCGCGGTTTTCAAAGCGTTCAGGATCACCCGTCAGTGATGTAGTGTACCTTTTACTGCTTTGGGTCTGGCTCAAAGCAGACTCAATTGCGATGTTTTCAAGGGAGTCGTTACAAAGCTTCTCGATCACTAAGAGGGATGCCCTTTATGATCTTCTTAATCGGGAGGATCTGGATTGGCGCAAGTTGCACCTTCAAACAGCGAAGACCGTCATCAGTATGACTGACCACAGCACCATACGCGCCTATGTTGTTGATGATTCAGTTAAAACACGGCGCGGTAAAACCATGCCAGGCATCTCCAGCCACTTTGATCACCTCAACGGTCGTTGTGTGATGGGGCAGCAAATCCTGACCCTAGGACTGGCGACTGAAAAGCAATTTATCCCTTTAGATAGCGAGCTTTATATCAGTCGAGTGAAAGCACAACCACTCACCAAAGCATTTGCGGATGGTCGTAGTATCGTAGCAAAACGCTATCGTGATGCGCAGTCAATGAGTAAGCCGGAGATGATCCACCGCATGATTAAGCGAGCCGCGCGGTCCGACATTCATGCGCAATATTTTTTAGCTGATTCATGGTTTGCCAGTAAGTCCATACTGGCCTTTATGGACGCGCAATCGTTAGTCTCCATTGTCCGCATGAAGAAAAATAAGACGCGCTATCGCACTATGGATAACACCTCGGCTCTAGCAACAGCGGCTGAGCTTTACCAACACCACATCAAAGGCCAATGGCAGAAGATTAAGGGTAGACCATACCAGTCTAAGGCGATCACCGTTGAGTTGAATCTAGCAAAAAGCATCAAAGAGCCTGATCACTGGATCAAGGTCAAGCTGTTGTTTGTTCGTGGTGTCAACGAAGAAAAACAGCGCGCTGGAAAGCATGATTGGGCCTTGTTTTTATCCACCGACACTCACCTCAGTGATGAGAGAATACTCGAAATCTATGCGTTGCGCTGGGGCATCGAAGTGTACTTTAAGGAAGCGAAACAAAAGCTTGGGTTCCTCAAAGAGCAAAGTACACATTACAGTGCTTATATCGCGTCCATCCATTTAACGGCGCTGCGATTCTGCTTGCTGCTACTGACTCAACACGAGGAAGGTGCCGCTAGACTGAGTGATAGTCGTAACGACATGATCAACAGTCTGTGCACCTTAGATTTTGCTAGCCGACTCTGGGTTATCTTTAGAGCACTGATATCGGGAGCGCTTGATGAGCTCAGCAAGCTATACGGAGTCAGCGCCGCACAAGAGATCATGAACCAAATAGACAAAACGGTTCAGGAGTTCTTTATGCAAGTCATGCAAATGGATACCTTCACGCTGAGGCTAGAAGCCAAATCTATTGGTGATGAGTGCTGATTTTAGGCTAAACTGAACTCCGAAACTTGAGTTAATAAAACACGCACTCAGCTAAACAGTTTGCGATTAACCGGTATGGCTGAGGCTCTGTCTCAGCAGTGTGATCAACCCAATACCTATGAGGAGCTGAGCTTTCTCGAACGACTCGCACTCTTGGTTAATCATGAAATCACAACCCGAGATAACCGTAAAATTGCACGCCTGTTACAACAAGCCAAACTCCGAATCAATGCCCAACCATCAGACATTGATTACCAAACCAAGCGTGGTTTAAACAAAAGCACCGTCGCACAGCTATTGCAGTTTGACTGGGTTAAGCAGCATCGAAATATTCTGATTGAAGGGCCAACAGGCACAGGCAAAACATTCCTGGCCTGCGCCATGGGGCAAACTGCTTGTGAACAAGGAATCTCCGTGCGCTACTACCGGGCCAGCAGACTACTTGAAATGCTCACGATCGCACACGGTGACGGTAGCTTTGGTAAAGTGCTTTTACAGTTGCGGAAAACTGAAATCCTGATCATAGATGACTGGGGATTGGACGCCCTAAAGCGGCAGCAAAGAATGGACTTAATGGAAGTGATTGAAGACCGGCACGGAATCGGATCGACAATCATTACTAGCCAACTTCCAACCAATCATTGGCATGAAACTATTGGCGATCCAACACTTGCTGACGCCATCTTAGATAGGCTTTTACACAACGCCTATAAAATTAGTTTGAAAGGAGAATCCATGCGTAAAAAACAAGCGAATCTTGACCAACTGTGAACACTTAAGGTAAAAGTGCCGCATCTGCAAGAATAAGGGGTGGAAGTGTTCACGCTAAGCAAAAATCAGCGTTCATAGTTATAAAAATACGCACTCGTCTTCAGCAGGCAAATGGTAAGTATCAATAAGGTGGCCTTGAAGCCAAATATATTGAGGCATCCAAAACGAGTACTGTCGTATAAGAGCCAATACTTCTTTTAACGGTTTGTTTGCATGAGGCTCGGCAATACGAAAGTACATGAATGAGCAATAATCTCGAAAATACTCATGAAGCTCTGAATCCGATAGCGTTTCTTTTAGCGGCCTGTTTTGTTCGTCGTCCTCATCAGGGGAATTGGCATAAATTTCAAATAGCTGCTTTTCAGTGAGCATCTCCAAGAAGTGGTCTTCAATTAAAACCCCATCACTGGTATCGACGTCCATACCATCTTTGACATCAAAAGCCATGACACATCCAGAAGATAACGCCACTTCTGATGGTTTCAGTAAGTCATTAGCTAGCACAACTTGATGCCAATGATTAAAACCAGCAGATACTGCAACTTCATCGAGTGCTTGAGTGTGTGGAATGGATTTTTCACGTTTAAGCTTTCGTGCTTTTTGCTTTAAACGTTCAACCGAGGCAGAGGAAATGATTTTAGTAATTTGCATTGAGTTTCTCCTATTAGCGAATACGGTGCCCACTGCCGAGGTCGCAGAAAAAACCTAAGCAAAAAATAAATTTGATATGCATGTCGTCCCGTCCGGGTTTGCTAAAGTGGGCAGCTGGTCTCGACACGACCAATAACCCCATCATATCAACCGCATCAAAAAGATCAATTGTTAGTATTGTCTGAGTAGAACCCTCAAAACCTTCAAGAATTCGGCATCTAGCTGACCACTGAACCTGCCAATCCCAAGGCATCCTTCACTTCTCAATTCAAACAACGAGGAGTGACTATGGAACCTGTGAGTATTCCGTCCTATATCGATGACCCGCCGCACTTCCTGCTTTGGAGTGCCGACGAGATGGCTCCCATTCTGTTGGGGCTAGTGATCGGCATTTTTACCGGTAATGCCTTGGTTTTATGCCTGTTGGGGTTGGTGACAACCAAGCTCTATCGGCGTTTTCGTGATGGTCGCCCGGATGGTTTTATTCTTCACGCCATCTACTGGGCCGGACTGTTGCCAACCAAAGCCAAGACGATCCCTAACCCATTTATCAGGAGCTATCTGCCGTGAAGTTCGACGTGTTTTTAAAATCATGGCAAGGCACGCAATTAGAGAACCGATGGCAACGGTTCCTGATTGCGGTGCTGGTGCTATCTAACTTGCTGCTTGCGGTTGCGGCATTTTCTCGCAATACCGTGGTAGCCATTCAACCGCCAACCTTGTCTGAAACGGCTGAAGTGTCACGAAACCAGGCTACTCAGCCTTACTTGGAATCCTGGGGGCTCTACCTAGCTGAGATTATGGGCAACGTGACGCCGGGCAATGTGTCTTTTATCCGGGTTGCTATCGAGCCGCTACTTTCACCTGCGGTGTACCAGCAAGTGGTCGATGCACTGGAGATTCAGGCAAGACAGATCCGTGAAGACCGAGTCACGCTCAAATTCCAACCCAGACAAGTGGAGTATGAGTATGAAACCGGCCATGTCTTTGTGACCGGTTATTCCTTGGTCTCTGGACCATCTGGAGATGAGCAGCGCCAAACTCGCACCTATGAGTTTGATATCGATATTGAGCAATACCGTCCAAAACTTAGCTGGATGGATACGTATGAGGGGCAAGCTAGAACGAAGCGAGTTCGTGAAAAGTTGACCCAAGAGCAAAACCGGAGGGTGAATGATGCGAACCAAAATTAGTCGATGGATGACACCAAGCTTAATCGCAATTAGCCTGAGTGGCGTTCTGTTATCACAAGCGTCGTATGCAGACGTGGAATTGCCGATTGTGCCAGCCAGTGTGATGAAGCAGTCTGCTACTGCAAATCCACCGATTCAAAGCAATTCGGTTGCAGCGGATACGCCAACAACGCTACTGATGACACCGGGGGTTAATGAACTGATCCCTGTAGCACTTGGTCATCTGAATCGAATTGTGACGCCGTTTGAATCGCCTCAGGTGAGAACAACCAGTGATGCTCAGACGCAAATCAAGGGGAATGTTGTATATGTAGCCACGGACAAAGAATCACCGGTTTCACTTTACATCACTCCGCCTGGTCAGGAAGCGCCCGCGTTATCTGTCACCTTAGTGCCTCGTCGTATTCCACCGCGTGAAATCACCTTAGCTATTGATGGTCAGCAGTGGCCTATTAAGGGCGTCGTGAACCGAAAAGCCGCCACTTGGGAAACGGCTCAGCCATACGTCGATAGCCTACGTGATTTACTCAAACGCCTTGCACTAAATGAGTTACCACAAGGCTATGACATCCGTTTAGCTGGCCAAACTGACACAAGCCCGAAATGTTTTCAGCCTGGCTTAAAGTTTGGTTTTAAGCAGGGGCAAATTGTGACGGGACATTACTTCACCGTCTATGTAGGACTGGTTGAAAGCTTTGCCGATGAGCCGCTAGAAGCCAGTGAAATAGCCTGTCATGCACCAGATATAGTGGCAAGCGCCTACTGGCCTCGCAATATCTTGTTGCCGGGTGAAAAGACTGAGTTGTATGTGGTTGTTCGCAATCATCGTGAAGAAGCGGTGGAAAGTCAGCGACCTTCGCTTCTTGTGGGAGGTAAGTAACGATGAAAGCACAATGGGAACAAATGAGCCCGAACATGAAGCGGGGTCTATCGGTTGCTGGTATTGCTGGTGGTCTCATCCTGATGGTGATGGCGTTTTCACCTAATCCTGACGATGGCTCAAGCAGTCGGAACAGGCAGGAAACGATCCGGCACATTCTTACGGATACCAATACTCGTGATGTTGGGGTCGATAGTTTGGCTGCGAACGTAAAACTACTCAGTGAGCGCAATGAACAGTTACGTCGTGAAGTTGAGCGCTTGCGTCGTGACGTTGATTCAGGGCGGCTAAGCCCAGGTTCGCCTTCTATACCAAGTGAGATCAATGCGGAGCTGGCCCGCCTTAGAGCGGAGCTTGATGATGTTCGCGCTGGAGGTGATTCAGTAGCTGAAGGCACAAATAGCCGTTTTGAAGTGCCTTTATCTGCCATGGAATTACCTAAGGACGAAAAGCCACTGCCGTCTAACCCAGACGACTATTTTGCCAATGCGCCGCTGCCAGATCCGCTCTATCAGCAGCCAGCCAGTGGCCAAGGTTCACGAGCACGGGATGTTCCATTGCCGCCAATCACGATTCGTATGATTGAGCCTGAAGTGGTTGCTGAACCAGAGGTTGTTGTGCAAGAAGCGCCGCCTTTGTATTTACCGGCGGGCAGCATCATCTCAGGTACTTTGATCACAGGTTTGGACGCACCTACTCACGAGTCTGCAAGACGTGAACCTTTTCCTGCATTGCTGAGGATTCAAAAGGAAGCCATTTTACCCAACCGATTTAGAGCGGATATCAAAGAGTGTTTCTTGATCGCCGCAGGTTACGGTGATTTGAGCTCTGAGCGTGCCTATTTGCGAGGCGAGACCATTTCATGTGTGAGAGAAGATGGTGGCGTCATTGAAACGCGACTGGATTCTTATGCCGTGGGTGAAGACGGCAAAGCCGGTATTCGTGGCCGATTAGTGTCGAAACAAGGCCAGCTGGTGGCCAAATCGATGATGGCCGGATTCCTTCAGGGCTTGGCTGGCGCATTTGATGTGAATCCTGTACCAACGATTCAGACGGGTAATGCCGGTGATACTCAGCTGTACCAGCAAGTCATGAGCCAAGAAGCATTACAAGGCGCTGCGATTAAAGGCACAGGTAAAGCATTGGATCGAGTGGCCAAGTTCTATTTGGACATGGCTGAAAATATGTTCCCAGTCATAGAGGTAGACGCTGCAAGGAAAATTGAAGTCATCGTCACTCGTGGGGCCTCATTGTCATTGGCCACTTCACAAGGGGGAGGTGCAAGAAGATGAAAAAATCCTGCATGTTGCTAACCGATCGAAGTCCGTTTCAGACAATAAGATGTGTATCCAGAGGAGAGTTAACCATGACGACATCAATGCAGAACAACCCAAAGCACCAGTCAAAACAGTGGTCTAAAGCTGGATTACTTTTATTGGCAGTCGGCTCAACCTTATTGTCTGGCTGTAGTTCATTGGGTCTTGGGAGTAGTGAATATGGATGCCCAGGTATGCCTGACGGTGTGCGCTGTTTATCCGCTCGTGAAGTCTATGAGCTTACCAGTAATGGCGCTGCACCCAAGACGATTGATGCTGTGGCGACTCGAATTGGTT
Source organism: Aliiglaciecola aliphaticivorans (assembly GCF_054782055.1). Classification (NCBI taxonomy): domain Bacteria; kingdom Pseudomonadati; phylum Pseudomonadota; class Gammaproteobacteria; order Alteromonadales; family Alteromonadaceae; genus Aliiglaciecola; species Aliiglaciecola aliphaticivorans. Next base: position 17,552 of record NZ_BAAGTF010000034.1, on the reverse strand, counting down.
CTCCCTCTGGGTATTCACAATCTGATTTAGAGACAGGACTGCTGAGCCATCCAGCATTACCTGAGACGCAGCAGTCTGCACCTATTCGCATTCCTTCAAGGGTGATGCGAATTTGGATTGCGCCTTGGGAGGATGACCGTGGAGATCTGAATTTATCCAGCTACGTGTTTACCGAAATTGAACCGCGCCGGTGGGATATTGGGGTGTCAGCACCTCGAACGGTTTCGCCAGTGCTACGTCCACTTCAGACTCAAAGCGATTCAGCCTCAGCGGGAGCTGATGGTAAGCGCGATAACTTGAGTATCTACGGAGAAACTAACGAATGACAAATGCAGTTCGCACCATTCAAACTCAGCGCCTAATGACTATTGGTGCGCTTGGTTTAATGGCGTTAATGATTTCGGAGCCCTCATTTGCGGGCACCGGTGGTGATGCTTTCACTGATGTGTGGGATACCCTAAAAGATTGGACCCAAGGTACTTTGGGACGGATCGTAGCGGGAGCCATGGTTCTGGTGGGTATTGTGGGCGGTATCGCTCGCCAAAGCTTGATGGCTTTTGCCTTGGGCATTGGTGGCGGTATGGGTCTCTACAATACACCAACAGTCGTTGAAAGTGTTATGTCTGCAACTTTACCTGTCGTTGCCAGCACTCAAGAAGTCATTGGCACAACAGTTCCAGCAATCAGCGCCGTCTTACTGGGCACCTGATAATATTGACGGCTTCTCTTGTGAAAGGGGAGCCGTCATCTCAGTCTAACTACAATGATTTTTCGATATCGCAGATCCTTGCCATGAGTACTAAAGGATCAAACGTCGATTCTTTGAAGCCAAATTTCTTGTAGAACGTTTGCGCACTACCATCAATAGCATGGACTAAGATTCCTGCTCCACCGACAGCGTTCATTGCTTGTACTGAGCGAATGATACAATCTTTTAAAAGACCTGCCGCAATGCCTTGACCTTGATAGGCGTTATCTACACCAAGCCTGGCTAGAATCACCATGGGAATGGGATCAGGACTATTTCTTCTTAATGAACTGAAAGCTTGCTCTCTGGAAACTGATCCCATGGCAATGGCATAGTAACCAACCACTTGATGAGTATCAGTGTCATTGACCACATACACTCTCGCGGTTCCCCGCTTTTGACTTTTTAACGCCTGTTTTCTTAACCAGGTATCGAGTTCTTCGATGCCACATTGAAAGGCGCTAACCTGGTGCTCATCAGCGAGTAGTGTTGGTGCGCTTATTCCCAAGGCGCTTTCCTTTTAAACAGATCTTTCATGCCTTCAAGAGTCTGTGGATTTGCACGAAGTTCGTTATCAAACGCTTCAAAAGCCTTTGCTTCAAGAACAAAATCCCGCTGTTCTGCCAGTATACTATGCGCTTCATTGAGCGCTGCCTGCTGAATGAATACAGTTCTATCGACTTTTTTTAAACTTGCTGCGGCATCGATAATGTCTCTTACCGATGGCAATACTCGCATGTTGATAGGCGCTGTTTTTGTAGCCATGATATCATCCTCTGTATATCTAATTAATACACAGTTTAAACGGTTTTCGCGTGTAGTCAACAGATATACGTTATCTTTTGGGGTCTGTGATAGGGAAAAGCGGTTGTAGTTGGCTGGATGAAATTTGCTTGGCAGAGCGCCCCAAGAGCAGTTGTTCAACTATTATGCAAAGCATCGTCGTTAACTAGATGGGTATTTCTGCCAACTCGTTTTAGGTCTCTGTATGCAGTTTGTTTCGTTGCTAACCTAAGTGGTCTGCCAACTAAACTGGTATTTTCTAAAATGTTTATCGGATTTCGCTTTGTATGCGTAAATTCAATTGTACCCAAAGGTGTTTTGAATTCACCGGAACGTCCCGTTGTCATAACAGTTAACCTGTCTACTGGAATTTGCGAAATAACACCATAATCAGAAAGTGCAGACTCCAAGCTAATGTAGTTATATTCCCCACGTCGAATAGTTTTAGCAATTTGCTCCAACGTATCGCTGCCTTTCGACTGCGCAAAATTTAATAAGTACACACCATTAATCATTCGAGTTAGCAAGCCATCGTCTTGCAAACGTTTAACTCCTGCACGCAATGCTCGTTCATTATCTTGATGAAAGATTTTGGCCAGATCTGAATTAGTAAAAACACAGCGACCACGCTTGTCATATTCTAAGAGCTTTTTAATTGCCTCAGCCTTTCTCACAATACGCCTCTAGTTGTCAAGGATGACACTTAAACATGTCATGAGTGTAGACTTAGCTTTAGTAGGATACAAGTTTACAAGAATGACATCAAAAAATGTCAAATATGTTGACTTGGTTTCTAGGGGGGGATTAAAAGGACTTGGTTAGTTTAAAGTGTGATAAATTTTAACACCCAGGGTGTGAAAAAACGGGCTCAGATAAACCGGTTGGCTAGCAACGGCGCTTCTGCCATCGCTTGTAGGCGATAAAAGTGTTATGTCTGCAACTTTACCTGTTGTTGCCAGCACTCAAGAAGTTATTGGCACAACTGTTCCAGCAATCAGCGCCGTTTTACTGGGCACCTGATAAACTCAAAAGAGGCCTTTAAAAGGTTTGGGTCTACAAAGTCACTGCTTTGTGGACCTTATTTTTTATCAGGATTGGCTTTTTTGATCAGTCTTGGTGGGTAAATCTGTTTAACTTCAAGCACAATGCTCCTCCCTTTATGTACGCCTTTAGGTGATGTTGTTAGTTCATAAAGCCCAGAGACGGAACCATTTTCTTTATGACGTTTTGAAAGTTCATGTTTCAACTTGTTGACTTTTAGTTTGGTTGGATTTGTTCCCTGAAAATGGCTCAATGCCTCAAGAGAACATAGTTGTCTTATGTGATCTATGATGCCCATACCAACAATAAAATCATACCGTTCAAAGCTCATCCACATTAAACTCTCTGCAATCAGACCAACGTATTCGTTTAAGCGGATGATGCTTTCTTCCGGGGTCGTAGGACCTAAGCGAATAATATTTCCACCACCGTCAACAGTATCACGTATTTTCCAGATGGGTTCATAGTGGCCAACCCTGTTTCTAAAGTCCTTTATAAATTTAAATCGATGATGTAATGCGGTCCTTGTTGCGTTCGTGCTTTTTGCATTTGGGAACACTTTTGGAATCAACGTTGGCCAAAGTTTGGTATTTTTCACTGGGTCATCGTAGTTTTGCGTAAGTAAATTAACCCAAAAGCCAAAGCTCAAAGATGCTACAACGGTATCTGAAGATGGTCTGGGAGTAATTGGTGTTTTACGATCTTTTTTCAGGTATTGCTTCTCAGCCTCTTTTTTTGCAGAGGGAAGTTTCTTCATTAAAAACCATTCTTTGTTACCACTGAAATGGCCGGAAGCAGCTGAATGAATTGAATTTCGTAAAGTAATTTCAGTCGCCTGAAGAAGGGGGTAAAATGCTGTTGATAAGGACTTATTCCAAAGATACGTTCCAAGAGCTTCAGCATCATTTTGACAGCTGAAGTATGTGCGGTAGGTGTCCAATCGGGACTTCGAAAGCGTTACCTCTAGTGCGTTGATGAACGCTTGATCTACTTGCAAATCTTTATCTCCAATCCTATACTGTGTCTGTAAGTCCTAGATACACCCCCTCCGAGCATCGGCTCGTGATATGGCTCTAGGGCAGAATCTGACTAGAAATTGCTTTAAAATCATAGGTTTTTTGGCGAAATCTAGAAGAATTTGAAGAGGCTGCTGAAAGGCGGCCTTTTTCATTTCTGCTCGTTATAAGCTGTACACTGTTTATTCCTCCTAATTCTAACAGTTATTTCCAAATAGTTAAGCACCCTAGCAAGGCATCCAATTCTTCAATCTATCTAACCGAGTCCACATAGGACAACTGCATAGACTGGAGCCTCGATTTACATTAACGAGGACTCCTCATGCGAAAACTATCTCCAATTATTCTGGCGCTTGCGCTGTCTCCTTTGGTTCAAGCTGAACCTGTGTCTGAAGTGTCGCCCGTTGGCAAAATTGACGGCATGGTTTCTTTGCCTGTCACGGGTATGAAAGCGGTCGAAAGCAATGGCCGTATTGTTTTCATGTCAGACAGTGGCCGGTTCGTCATTGATGGCACGCTCTATGATGCCTGGTCCAAAAAGCCGCTTACCAGCCTTGAAGAAATTCGTGAAGCGGGGAACACGCTGGACTTAAGTCGTCTTGGCTTAAAAATGGATGATTTGAATCCACTGACGCTGGGTGAAGGCAAAAAGAAAGTGGTGGTCTTTGTTGACCCACGATGCCCGCACTGCCATGAGCTTTTGAAACAAGCCCTACCGTTAACCAAAGAATACACCTTCCAAATACTCCCTGTGCCAGTGCTTGGTCCTGATTCAGAGCGTCAGGTTCGCCAGCTTGGCTGTGCGCGTGACAAAAAAGCGGCCACCGATGCATTGCTGAATGGCCGGATTGGTAACCTAGAACAGGATGATGCCTGCAACTTAGAACCAATGCAGCGTACCTTGGTGACGGCTCAAATCCTGGGCATTCAAGGTGTGCCTTTCATCGTCGCCAATGATGGTCGCATCAGCCGAGGCCGTCCTTATGATCTTTCTGCTTGGTTGGAGGGGCGTTAATGAAAGCCTCTCTGTATTCACGGCAACGCGCTTCAGAGCTCTTGCCAGTATTGGCCTATTCCGACGGAGCGTGAGTTGAGTCGAGCATCCGCGCTTCGGGCTTCTTTCTCGCAAGCGCTGGCAACGGTTGGTTTTCGCGTCACTGAGATGACTGACCGAAATTGGCTCGCAGCATTAAGTGCGCAGCTTAACTGGGGAAAAGATGCTTCTTGGCGCAATCCATCACCAATCCGCAGTGAGGCAGATAAACCACTTAGGGAGCAAGTGTTGGATTATGACCGAGCTATCAAGGTGGAAAGCCAAGGTCTGATGCTGGGTGATTACCGAGTTAAAACCTTATCTTTTAAGCGCTTGCCTGAGCGGATCTGGTTTGGTCATGCCGCAAGTTTTGCGGGCGATATGATGACGGGCAGTCGCGGTTTACGCGGAAGCTTTTTGCTGAATGTCACCATTCACTTTCCCTCAGCCGAGGCGATGCGATCTCGTCTAGAGACGAAGCGTCAATGGGCGGTCAATCAGGCCTATGGCCCGATGCTCAAGTTTGTGCCGGTGCTTGCAGCCAAGAAAAAGGGATTTGATGTTCTTTTTGAAGCTTTGCAAGAAGGTGATCGTCCTATTCGGGCAAATATGACCTTAACGCTGTTTTCACCAACGGAAGAAGCGTCCATCAGCTCTGTTTCAAATGCTCGAACCTATTTCAAAGAACTCGGATTTGAGCTGATGGAAGACAAGTACTTCTGTTTGCCCATTTTTCTGAATGCCCTGCCATTTGGTGCCGACCGCCAGGCGATGAACGACTTGTTTCGATTCAAGACTATGGCGACACGGCATGTGATCCCTCTGTTGCCTTTGTTTGCGGATTGGAAAGGCACTGGCACGCCGGTGATTAACTTTGTTTCCCGTAATGGTCAGATCATGAGTGTGTCCCTTTATGACTCGGGCAGTAATTACAACTGTTGCATCGCGGCGCAATCGGGGTCGGGCAAGTCTTTCCTGGTGAACGAAATCATCTCCTCCTACTTATCTGAAGGCGGGCAATGCTGGGTGATTGATGTTGGCCGCTCTTATGAAAAGCTGTGTGAAGTTTATGACGGAGAGTTCTTACAGTTCGGGCGGGATAGTGGCATTTGCTTAAACCCGTTTGAAATCGTTGAGGACTATGACGAAGAAGCGGATGTACTGGTTGGATTATTGGCCGCAATGGCCGCACCTACGCAGTCATTAACCGATTTTCAGATGGCCAACCTAAAGCGTCAGACCCGTGAACTGTGGGAGAAAAAAGGTCGTGCCATGTTGGTTGATGATGTGGCAGCGGCTTTAAAAAATCATGAAGACCGACGTGTGCAGGACGTGGGTGAGCAGCTCTATCCGTTTACGACACAGGGCGAATATGGCCGCTTCTTTAATGGCCACAACAATATTCGCTTCAAAAACCGTTTCACCGTTCTGGAGTTAGAAGAGCTTAAGGGGCGTAAGCATCTACAACAAGTAGTGTTGCTTCAGCTTATCTACCAAATCCAACAAGAGATGTACTTAGGTGAGCGGGATCGTCGCAAGATTGTGTTCATTGACGAAGCTTGGGATCTGCTGACTCAAGGTGATGTCGGTAAGTTCATTGAGACGGGTTACCGTCGATTTCGAAAATATGGCGGCAGTGCTGTAACGGTAACGCAGTCGGTCAACGATTTGTATGACAGCCCAACAGGTAAAGCCATCGCTGAAAACTCGGCCAATATGTACCTGCTTGGCCAAAAAGCTGAAACCATCAACGCGCTCAAAAAAGAAGGCCGCTTGCCACTAGGTGAAGGCGGCTATGAATACCTGAAAACGGTTCATACCGTCACTGGTGTCTATTCCGAAATTTTCTTTATTACCGAAATGGGCACCGGGATTGGCCGCCTCATTGTCGATCCGTTTCACAAGCTGTTGTACTCGTCCCGTGCAGAAGATGTAAACGCGATTAAACAGTTAACGCGCAAAGGCCTTTCTGTTGCTGATGCCATCTCTCAGTTGTTGAAGGAGCGAGGCTATGAATAAGACCACGCTTTGGCCATTTATGGCCTCTATTACTTTGTCTATTGCTGGTAGCGGTTTAATGACCAGCTGGCTCTTAATGAAAACACTCGAACCCATCCACAGCCAGTTGGCGTTAAGTACGCCCATTGCAGTCGTCGATTTTGGGGAGACGGTGTTGTCACTGGGCCCCAATGCCAGCGAACAAGACATCGAATCCAGGTTGCTTCAGACCAATCAGCAAATTGAAAAGTTAAAAGCAGCCGGTTTTATCGTGCTGGATGCCCAAGCGGTGGTGGGTGCAGATGATTCTGTATTCGTGCCAGTAGGATCAAAGGAGGTGTCTCATGCAGATACTCCGTAAAAGAATGCCTTGGCGGCCATATCTCATCCGTTTGACCATTCTCGCGTTAATCATGGCTTTGGTAGGCACCTACGCCATGATGCGCTACCGAATAGGTATTGATACCCAGCAAGAGCGCTGCCTGCCTGATACCACGTTGTATCTGATTGACCTATGGAATAAAGAGCCCGTTAAGGATGGTTTGTATGCCTTCCACTCAAAAGGACTCGCTCCGTTATATAACGACGGTACTCGGATGCTGAAACGCCTAACAGGGATGCCTGGGGATGAAGTCAAGGTGACTCCAGAGCATGTTCTGGTGAATGGTACTGAAGTCTCAATCGGCATGGCATTAGCCCAGCGTCTTGGTGTAGCTGAAGCAGAATTTAGCCGCTCATTGACGCTGCAAGAAAACGAATATTGGTTTTCCGGCGAGGCTGCAACGAGTTTCGACTCCCGCTATTGGAATGCCGTTAAGCGCGAGCAGATTGTTGGTCGCGCTTGGCCGCTTTGGTAGGAGGTGGAAGATGAGAAGACTATGCCTCTTATTTTTGTTGGTTGCGCCATTGGCTTTTAGTCAAGTGTCCTGGGCACAAGAGCCTTATCCGTTGTCTGACGAGGACAAAAAGATCGTCGAAATGAGCCGCAGCATTTTACAAAGTGCTGTGGATGGTTCATCTGAATTTATTGAGCCTTTTGCACCGGTTGAACAACCTGTGTCGCTCAAACACAGCGATGAATGGTTGATATTTGCGTCGTCCTCACTGGGGGATTCCTCACTGAAGCAGCTATTTAAAGAGGCCAGTGCTACCGGCGCTATTGTGTTGTTTCGGGGAATTCCTGAAGGAAAGACCTTGGGGGCGGCTATCCGTGATTGGCATATGCTGATGACGGGGCTTGATCCTGTTCCTCAGGTTCGAATTGATCCGAAAGCCTTTGTGCACTGGCGGGTGACTAGCGTGCCTGCCATTTTCCGTATAGAAGATGACAAGGTGATTGCAAGTGCACTAGGGGTTTACAGCAAGGACTGGTTGCAGCGTCAAATTGAAACAGGCAATACCGGTTCATTGGGTCAACGCGGTCCAATTCATTCGATTTTAGAACCGGATTTGATGCAAGTGGCGATGCAGCGTTTACAGTCGCTTGACCTGGGCGCGTTAAAGAAAAAAGCCATTGAGCGCTTCTGGTCTCGCCAAACATTTACTGACTTAGCCAAAGCCACGCAGTATCGGATAAGAACGGTTGATCCAACCATCGTCATGCAGCGGCCACTATTGGATGCCAATGGCCGAACATTGATCCCAGCAGGAACGCGTATTAACCCGCTCAAAGCCTTGCCATTTACTCAGCAGCTCGTGGTGTTTAATGCGTCGAACGCTGAAGAAGTGGACGCAGTAGCGCATTGGCTTGAGACGCAAGATAGGACACTGCGCCGCATTACGCTTATCACTTCGCAGCTCGACCGTGCCCAAGGCTGGAATCGCCTCAATGCGCTCGAAAAGACATTGAACAGTCCGGTTTACCTTCTCAATGCCTCGCTAAAGCAGCGCTTTGATCTGCAAGTCACCCCTTCGTTTGTTCAAGCAAAGGGACTCGCGTTTGAAATAGAAGAAATTCCAGCAAAGGAGCTTGTTCATGCAAAAGCTCAATAATACGAATCGTCTGTTGCGGACTCTCGTTGTCATGTTTGTCCTAAGCGCATCTATTCCTGCAAAAGCCGAATTGACCTGCCCAGACGCTGGGTTATTGTCCGGCAAGTTGCTGACGGATGTTTGCTGGTCATGCATTTTTCCTATCCGGGTTGCCGGTCTTCCTCTTGGCTCTGGCAATGTCCCAAGCGGCGCATCAAACAAGTCGTTTTGCTTATGTGAAGACAACTTAGGTGTGCCAAGGCCAGGTATTGTTACCAGCATGTGGGAGCCAGCGCGTCTGATTGAACTGGTCAGAACGCCGGGTTGTTCGCCTTCCCTGGGAGGGGTTCGTTTACCGTTAGGTGATAGACGACTGCAAGGTGGTCATGGCGAGGGTGAATACGACACCGGTGATCTCGCTTTCTACCATTACCATTATTACGCCTTTCCGCTTTTGGTCATGCTCGATTTGTTCATGGATGGCAATTGCAATGCCGATGGTTACATGGACTTTGACTTGATGTATTTGTCGGAATTGGACCCAACATGGCTGAACGATGAACTGGCCTTTTTTACTCAGCCTGAAGCGGCTGCCGTTGCCAATCCATTGGCTATATCTGCTTGTACCGCTGACGCTGCTTCATCAACGCTTGGTAAACCCATCGACCAGTTGTTTTGGTGTGCTGGCAGTTGGGGCCATCTCTATCCCTTATCTGGCCACACCTTAGCCTTTGGCTCATTAGCAGAAAACACCAGCCATTTAGCAGCGCGAGCAATCGCGGCGCAACACAGGCGTGGTCTTGCAAGGCGAACAATGGGGAACAGTGCGCTATGCCGACCTGTTATCGAACCCATGCTGCCGAAATCCCAATACAAGATGAGTATGTTCTTCCCTGTACCGGAAACTGAAAGTGCGCATGTCATCGGTGAAAGCACCATGAAATGGGGAGAGTGGCGAACGATCCCCGGTGCCGGTGAAGATGCGCTCTACATTTTGTGGCGCTGGCAAGACTGCTGTAACTCGGGAGGTTAACTATGAAACCAACATTTTTTACCCGAGTGTTAGCGGGTATTTTATCTATCACTATGGCGTGCTTGCCCTTACATGGTGTGGCCGCTGATATGCAGCGCCAATCCGGCCTAAGCGGACAACAGGAAGGTAAGCAATTGCTGCAAAACTGGACGATGCCCGCACTCAATGGCAATACATTGTCGGTGCCGAATGGCAGTGGTAATGAGACGATTAACTTGCAAGAGCTTTTCCCTGGTATGGATCAGGGCTCATTGGATGTCTTAACGGGCGTTTATGGCTCTGATGCCAATATGAATCAATTGGGGACACAGCGCCAAGAGAGCATGGCATCCGAAAGTGGCGCTACGGGTGAGGCGTTTCGCTCGCTACAGCAAATCCAAGACCGGTCTCGGCCAGATATGGTCAATGATCCGCTTTGGGCATTAACTGATGCGGTTCAAACTGACCCAAATCTATTAACGCAAAGCTTCCCAGGCTGTGAGTCTCAAGGTGAAGGAAGCCCAAACTACCAGCAATGTGACAGGCTCAATACAGCGGTTAACAGCTGCACTATTACTCACGATTACACGGCAGGCATTATTGAGCATGTTTCTGGACCGATGAACCTTCGCTCTTGTGGTGAGGGGTGTCTTGAAGTTTGGATAGGACGTATTGGCGACAACTACTGGAGTGGTAGTTGTAAAGTGTTTGAACAGGCCATCACACTCAAAGTCGTGAACCCCGATGCGATTACCTCAGCCGTTCTTGAGTACGCCAAATGGGATGACTACATGCAAGTTTGGCTTGGCGATCAGAAAGTCTGGTCTGGGCCGAACAATAACTTTCCACCAGAAACGGTAGGTCGCTGCGAGCTCAGTACCAGTTGGGAACGCAATCCTAATACTGACCTCACCGCCAAGCTAAAAGCGGTAGAGCCCGGTTTAGAAGTGCCAGTCAAAATTCGCGTATCGGTAACGGGTAGTGGTGAGGGGTATGCACGCATTAAGGTGCGCTTTGATCCAACCAAGGTGGTGATGAATGATAGTTGGTCGCCACAATCCTGTATCGAACAAGCAGCGGATATCCCGACGAAGTTTTCAGACTACAGTATTCAATGCACGGATCAGCCGTCTTCAACCAACGGATGTACGGTGGTCAATGGTGTTTCAGTTTGTGAATCCTACTTTGCCCCAAGCCCAGTGGCTGGCATATCGCCTTTGTGTCGGCGTGTTCAAGTGAGTGTGGATGATGAAAGCTATAAGGGGATTGAAAATCAGGCCTGCCAAGTGCTTGAAGCGAATCCTTCCTGTGGATTCATGTCGTCAGAATGTGCCGAGACCAATGATAAAGGTGAATGCATTCGTTTTACCGATACCTATGACTGTGGATTGCAAACCAGCGATCCAAAGTGTGTGGTATCCAACCTTATGCCAAGTAGTTTTGAAGCCTGTGAGCCTACTCAGACGATTACGCCATTTACTGAAACCAAGCATGTACCGGATTACCAGGTGTGCGAGAAGATCAGCACGCTAACTCAGTGTCAGTTAGAGCGACGTGTATCCGCTGAAACCCATCAACAAAGCTGGTCCATTGAGCGCGGTTGCTTTAGCTCCGAAACGCTCAGTTTTGTTCCTCAGCACAGTAACACCATGCAAACTGGAAACGCGACGCTGAGTATTTTTGATAATCAAAATACTGAGATAAAAATCACCGAGTCGCCATCCAAGGCAAATGGTTGGAAAACGACACTCTCATTGACGGGCAATAAGGAGACGGTGACTGAGACGAAACCGTCCATTAAGTACCCTGAAATGACGTGTCCAAAAGGAACCTTGGTTGGCTCATTGTGCAAGGTCGTTAATGGGTCAATTATTTCGTGGCATGAACCGCAGGAAGTCACGCGTTCCAGATGCGAGTCCGGCTGGAACAAAGTCGATTTCGATACTTGCAGCCGAGAAGTTCAGAAGTGTTCGGCTCCTGCGAAACTGAGAGCTTCCTTGACCTTCTCCGGCAAGTACTTAGAGCAAGACGTTGTTCATCAATCAAGTGATCCGGGCATAGACCAATGCTTGATGCAAACGGATCAGTTTACAGCCGTGCAGTGGCAGTGTTTGGATACGGGCACAAAACGAATCGACGGGTTAACGGTTGGTAGTGGCGAGTTGGCCAATCTTGGGAGCCTTTATCCAGCGGTTGTTTCGTCTCCTGCTCATTTAACCAGTCGCGGCAGCTCTGATGGATTAGGGCTCTCATGCTGGAGGGCAAGAGCAACCTACAATGCTTCGACTGCTCATCCAGAGTTCAACATGGGCAGCTCAGATAGCTGGGTAGATGCCAATGGTAATACACAAACCATCGTCAATAACGGACAAAACACGACCACCAATACGTGTGCCGCGCTAGAGCAAAACCCTGCCTGCCAGTATGTCAGAACCGAATGCACTGAAGGCGGGGCTGGTCATGAAGGCTTCTGTTATATCCAAAGTTTGGTGTATGACTGCGGACAAAGCGTTGAAGTGCAAAATGCTCGAATGGAAACTCAATACAACTGTGAGGGGCCAGTTCGCTGTATGGGCACAGATTGTTTAGTGCCAGAGTCAATCAAGCAGGCTAACTTTGCAGAAGCAGCTGCGATGCTTAATGCGGCGCAGTTTATGACCAATGATATGTCATGTACGGGCGCTGATGGCCAAGATAACGTCGAGTGTACGGTCTTTAAAGGTAATGCTGGCCAGTGCAAAAAAGCCGTTGGTGGCATAGTGGATTGCTGTGAAAAGCCAAGTGGCGTGTCGTTATCGGATTACATCACGATGATAGTGGCGGTTAACAAGCTTGATACGGCAGTCATGGCCATGAATCCGTCTTCGGCAATCTATGGTTCGTGGAATACGCTCAGGGAACCAATCACCAGTACCTGGAGTGCGGTCAAAGAGCCTTTTGTGTCAGCATGGGACTCTCTCATGGGAGCTGGGCCATCAACGGCTGCTGGCGCGGGAGCGGAGCAAGCTGCGACTGGCTTCATGCAGGTGTTGACCAACAAAACGGCTGAATGGGTAGGTACGACCTTTGGTTCGGGGGCGCAATCGGCACTGTTTAGCAACGTTGGTGGCGCGGTTGGAGCCGATGGTGTTGTTTCGGGTGGTAACTTTGCCCTAGGGGGCGCTGCGGGCGCGGTTCTGAGTACGGTTATGACGGCCTACATGATTTATTCAGTCACCATGATCCTCATTCAGCTTATCTGGAAATGTGAGCAGAGTGAGTTTGAAATGAATGCCAAGCGGGTATTGAAGAGTTGCCACTATGTAGGTTCTTACTGCAAGTCTAAGTTCTTAGGTGCCTGTGTTGAGAAACGACAATCATATTGTTGCTTTACTTCGCCGCTTTCACGGATCATTCAAGAACAAGTTCGTCCGCAATTGGGACTTGGCTGGGGCAGTGCCAAGTCACCAAACTGTGAAGGTTTGACCGCGAGTCAGTTAAACCGGGTAGATTGGAGCCAAGTCAATCTGGATGAATGGATAGGTATCTTATCGATAACAGGCAACTTACCCGAAGTACCGTCACTGGATCTGGAAAGACTCACCGGCTCAGGAAGTACGCTAAGCGTTGATGGAAACCGTCAAAGTGCCGCAGACAGAGCCATTGAACGGCTAAACGGAATGGATGCCCAGAAATTACGTCAGGAGGCGACAGAAGAAATTTCGGGGAATAATTAAGTGTAAGCACGTCCTTCTAAAATATCTGCATCAATAATGTTCCATGTTGGTTACTTTAAAGCATTTTTTCCACTATAAAGTAACCATATCTGCACTTTGTAATTGCGGCTTGAACATGCTTCAGCTAACTCGGTTTTGCCCCAAACCTTCTTAGCCCCAACGAACTGACTACCTGACCAGTACAGCAGTAGACCAAATTAATCTAATCTGTACTTTGGGAACTTATACAGAACCTTTCCGTAGTTCTACCCCGAAATTCTCTATCGATTCATTGAAAGGCGGCGTTATTGCAAACGCCGCACTTTTTCGGTTGTAGACGCTAGTCAACTTTGATTTTTGCGACTGAAATACTGACTGCTCCCATCTCTAAAATGTACTGTTCACCTGTATTTGCAGGTAACTGAAAATCCACACGTGTAGCTAAAGTCTCTGCCTGCAAATATCTTAAGTACTTTTCTATCCAATTTCTTACGTGATCTGATGTGTTCATAGACACCGAAATCTTATCCGTCACACCAAAACCGGAGGACTTTCTCAGTTTCTGAATACGGCTCACAACTTCTCGAATCATCCCTTCTGCAACCAACTCTTCTGTGAGTTTAGGTTCAAACTCCATAGAGATATAACGGTTAGAAACCGCGTTTACCCCCTCCTTCGCCTTTCTGTAGATGACAATGTCTTCTTCTGAAAAACGTTGTCCATCAATGTCCAGAAACCCAACTTGCTGAAGTTGATCAATATCAGTCGGTACAAGGTTAGCAATCAGATTGGCATAGTGTTTCATTTGCTTACCCAGACGTTTTCCCAGTGCTGGATAGTTTGCCTTCGCGTAAAGGTCGATAAATTTTCCTTCCTCTGTACTAAAACTTAAGGACTTAAAGTTAAGCTCCGCTTTTATGTAATCAGACAAACGTCGAATGTCATCCAACACTGTCTTATCTCGGTGCAATACCGTTGCCTGGCTCAAAGGTGTTTTGAGCTTTACTTTAATATCATTTCTCATTTGTCGGCCCATGATGATCAGATGTTGAAAACTCCGGACACTTGTCTCGAGCTCGGGCAACTTGAGCTCCCTGACTGTTTGAGGATAACGACGCAAATGCACCGATAATGGTCTTTCTGCATTCTCGTCATACTCTTTGAGCTGTTGATAGATGAATTCCGACAAGAAAGGGGTAAACGGTGCCATTAACGTCGTAAACGTGTCTAGACAATAATATAAGGTGGCGTAAGCACTCTCTTTATCCTTATTCATATCAGGTTGCCAATAGCGAGCACGGTTCAGGCGAATATACCAATTGGTTAAGTCTTCCATGAACTCAAACAGAGCTGGTACCACTTCATACAAATGGTACGCCTGCATTTCAGCGTTCACTTTCTCTTTCAGACTTTCCAAACGAGAAACAATCCACCGATCAAGTACGTTCCTTGTCGGCGCTGAGTCATCAACTTTCCACCCGTCGATATCAGCATAGGTTTTAAAGAACTTAAATCCGTTATACCAAGGCAGCAGCACCTGTCTGACCATTTCTTGAACGCCTTTGTCAGAAAATTTCTGTTCTTCGGCTTTAACCAGACCAGAATTGATCAGATACAATCGCAACGCATCGGCACCATACTGTTCCATTAGGATATCGGGAGCCGTGTAGTTTTTTAGCCGCTTAGACATTTTCTTACCGTCTTCCGCCATCACAATGCCATTAACAATGACATTAGTGAAAGCGGGTTTGCCGAACAGACACTCGCTCAAAACCTGTAAGGTATAGAACCACCCTCGAGTCTGATCTACCCCTTCGGCGATAAATGATGCAGGAAAACTTGCTTCAAACTCTTGCTTGTTCTCGAATGGATAATGAACCTGCGCATAAGGCATTGAGCCTGACTCAAACCAACAATCAAAGACTTCCGGTATCCTTCGATACACACCATCCTCTCCGGCTAAAGTAAAAGTCAAATGGTCGATATGATCCCTATGCAAGTCTTCAATTTGAGCCCCGGTTAAAGACGTCAGCTCTTCGATAGACCCGACACAGTATGGTTTATCTGTCACATCGTTTATCCAGATAGGCAGTGGCGTCCCCCAATATCGATTTCTTGAAACCGCCCAATCAATCGCATTTTCCAGCCATTTGCCCATTCGACCCTGCTGAATATGTTCTGGCACCCATTTGATCTTGTTGTTGTTTTCAACAAGTTTGTCTCTCAGTTGAGTTACACCGATATACCATGAAGGTACCGTTCGATAGATGATTGGCGTATCAGAGCGAGGGCAAAAGGGATAACTGTGCATTAACGTGTCATGCCGATACAACAGCCCTCGTTCCTTAATGGTCTGAATTATCGATTTATCAGCATCTTTCACATAAACGCGGGCAAAATCACTCACTTCACTAGTAAAGCGGCCTCGGCTATCCAGTGGACACACACTCACCTCGATACCGTTTTCACGGCAGACTCGTTGATCTTCCTCACCAAAAGCGGGGGCCATATGGACAATGCCGGTGCCACTTTCCTGCGATACAAAAGTATCCGCGAGGACTTTAAACGCACCTTTAGCTTTGTGCTGTACAAAGTAAGGAAAGATAGGCGTATAGGATTTACTTGCTAGATCTGAACCCTTAGTGGTAGCGAGCACTTCGACCGAACGTCCCTTAGAAAAACTCTCTAATAACTCTTTAGCAATCCAGAACTTTTTACCCACAGACTGGTCAAGCACCTTAACGTAATCAAAGTCAGGATTTACGCAGAGCGCAAGATTAGAAGGTAGAGTCCAAGGTGTCGTTGTCCAAGCTGCCAAATAGCAATCTTCGTCTTCTAGTTTAAACAATACTGAGATAGCGGGGTCTTGAACATCTTTGTAGTTCGATGTAGCCTCAAAATTCGATAACACGGTTTCGAGTTCAGTTGAATAAGCAACAACCTTTTCCCCCTGATAAACCAGGCCTTTATCCCACAACTGTTTGAACACCCACCATACGGATTCCATATACCAGGGTTCCAGAGTTCGATAATCATTATCGAAATCTACCCAACGGCCAAGGCGGGTTATTGTTTTCTCCCACTCCTGTGTATACCGCTGAACGATACCACGGCATTCGTCGTTATATTTAGCGATACCAAACTTCTCTACCGCTTCCTTAGCAGACATCCCCAATGATTTGTCTATCTCATGTTCGATAGGAAGACCATGACAATCCCATCCAAATCGCCTTTCGACGTAATGTCCGAGCATCGTTTGATAACGAGGGATGATGTCTTTGATAGTGGATGCAACTAAATGACCGTGATGGGGTAACCCTGTGGCAAAGGGAGGACCATCGTAAAATACGAACTTAGGTTTATCTTTTGACTGCTCTAGAGATGCCTGGAATACGCTGTGCGTTTCCCAGAATTGCAACATGTCATGTTCAGCATCCACAAAAGAAAAACTTGTTGATGGAGATGCCTGTTTTTGTTTAGAACTCATATTTACCTCTTAACTTAAGATCCTAAGAGGTAAGTACAAAAAACCCGCCTCTTAGGCGGGTTTTAAAATTTAGTTGCACTAACTATCCCACCATTTCTTAAGAAATGATGATGATAATTCGTTGGAAGTTAGGCGTAATATTCATAAGTATAGTTTCGCACTTGCCGCTTTGTTTGTCAATCAGTGTATAAGTGAATTGGTCCACATTCATGTCTGTTTAGCGCATGGTTTGCAATATCAGAGGTGAACCGAACAGTCAGATTGTGTTTTAGTTTGTAACTCGGTTTTGTCCAAAACTGTGTTACAAAATCCATAACACTAAATTTTGAAGAGCCCCTTCGAGAGGGGCTGGTTGATGGGAGCCTAGTTGGCTAGTTGGCGGGGTTATCTGTTTCCTCTTCAGTGATATCGTCATCGGTTGAAGGCACCGCTTGCTCAACTTCTGCTTCTTTACCCTTAGCTTGGGCTGATTTTCGTGCTCGAATTTCGATATCAATAATGCGTCGTGCAAGTTTGATAATGCGCTGTTGCCATGCGTAGTTGCCATCAACGCGTTGCTTGTTGCTAAGCACGCTAGACAACCAGAGAGTGTCCATTGAGATCATTAACGCATCGAGTTTGCGCACTAAGCCGACAAACTGGCCAACCTGAGGCGAGCTTATTTTGGCGTTGAAGGTAATCGGGTCGGTGTAGTCAGGTACTTCATCGATACCGTTGGACTCCATCAATTTGTCTAAACGAGCTTGTTCGTTGTCTACCGCCTTAGCG
>NZ_BAAGTF010000033.1:0-34620 GCF_054782055.1 Aliiglaciecola aliphaticivorans | reverse complement strand
ACGGCATCACGCCATTCGATTACCTGATGTACTTACTAGAACAGGTCAGCCAGCCACATTACGATATCGAGCAATTGCTACCATGGGAATTTGCTAAACGCTAGGTGGGATTGGCGAACGCTTACGATTATTACTTACGAGGCTTTCAACCTTTAAGTATAAGGTTGGTCTTAAAGTAAGCCATTAGGTAATATTTTGAAATTTGACTGGAGCTTAGAAGGTTGCAAGCCCAGTGTCAGAACGACGGAGGGCTAATTAAACAGTGCTGAATGATGTTAAGGTTACAGAACGTTTTAGTGCTCAAGGCATCGCAAAATTAGTTAGGCTTTGCTTTACCGACTGCTTTTTTCACCATTGGAAACATAATGTACTTTTGAATAGGGTTTTTGTTTCCCCAAGGACGCCACGTTTTCTTCGCCTTATTTTTATAAGCATCAACATGCCATCCCCAAGGAGCATGAAGTACCTCTCCGCGTTTTAGTATTATTTTCACTACATTTGAATTTAACACACCCGCTGCCATCGAGATTCCCATGGGAGTTGAAGGCACTTTCCCTGCCCAAAAGTCTACTTTACTTTTATCAACCAAATAACTTAATTGCAGCATAGCAGGGGACAACCCCATGATTAAATTATAGAACTGATCTTCAGGTTCTAATCCTTCAAGGCAAAAATATTCTTCAAACGACATTTTTCCAGGCATGAAAACCAACATAGCCGTTCCCATTCCCATTGGTGCTGCAGTAATACAGGGGATATTTTTTTCATAGCAGCGTTTAAAAACCTTTCTACGAATATCCATGGCGAATATATCCAAGCTATCAATATAGAGATCCACGCCGTCCAAAAAGTCTTCAAGGTTTTCATCATTAATTCCCTTGTCGAAATTTTTTACACTTGATTCAGGATTGATATTCGCCAAGATATCTTCCATAACTTTAGACTTTTCTTGACCTAAAGTTTTCATTGACGCACCGGCTTGACGGTTGAAATTAACTAAATCATATTGATCCATGTCAGAAATGTGAAAGTTACCAATGCCAAGTCTTGCACAGACTATGGCGTGGTCGCCACCTACGCCACCCAAACCACCAATAGCGACCTTCGTATTCTTAAGAACTTCTTGTTCTTGCTCGGTCATCCAGCCTATATTACGTGAAAATGCTTCTTTATAATCAAACATAACTCTTACTCTCAAAGTATAAAGTTTCGTAGCTCGTTAACGGTATTTTTCAATTTCCCGCTATGTATTTGCAAAGCGCCAATTTTAGGAGCTTAAGCTTCTGTTAGTAATTTATATCTGTGGGGTAACTTCAGCCGTAATATTATTCAATAACGCTTTAAAATCCGGTTTAAGATTACCTTCGACAGACTGTGGTTGGATATAAAATGGCGCGCGTTTTCCATGGTAATCGATCACGGGGCCAATTTGCTCAAAAGGCAAACCGACAAATCGCATGCTTCTGGCTAACCTAGGTTCCACCATTACGTAACAATGGTGAATATTTTTACTTAACAAAATAGCAGTAGCTGATAGATATAATCCAACGGCGATAAAAGGAAAACAGCGAAGTTCTGTTTCTGAATAAATTTCTTTATTAATAACCCCTAGAGCTGCACCATCGAAATTATCCATTTTTCTTCGTCTGAACTCTAAAGGGACAGCTAAACGTGATATTTCACAAATATCATCTCGCTCAAAATTATTCGGGAAAAGTTCTGGCCGCTGAATCGCATTTTGGCAATAAAGTTCAATGGGTAATTTCTGGGAGTCGTTTGCTGAGGTGATTAGTCTCACCGTGCCTGCATATTGCTGACTAGATTTATGTTGGATTAAACAATGATATGCATGATCATCGAAATTATCGGTTTCAATTTTTTGTTCGTTTTCAGGTTCAAAGTGCAGTTCTTCACAGTACACCTGATGGCGTATACCATAAGAATGCTTTTTATGCTCTTCGGACTCTGAAAATACCGGTTTTAAATAATCGGAAAAATGACCCGAAATACTGTCTGCAGAAATTTCTGTCATTACAACTTTCCTTTGTTATGTTTATTGACCATTATTAATAGGGAAACTATATAAAATGTAAATTACGTTAATACTAAAGTGTCGGGTTAAAGTCCTTAATTGTCAAACAAATACCGCATTTTCTGTGTTATACCTTAGTTTAAACATCGTCTGGATATAAATTCGAGAGAGGATTTTAATTGAAAAGCTATCAGTTATCTCAAATTCACATTGAAACAGCTAGGAACTCAACTGACGATTTTAATCTGTTTCATGATAAGAACCGTTGGAACTGGATTGTCAATAATCCCTTTGCGGGACCTATCGCTTTAGGATTTCAACTTGGGTGTTTTATCGAGACTCAATTTCAGCATAGACAAGTTGAATTGAATATCGACGCGGACACTAAAAGGCTACCTTTCAGTATTTTTGAATTTACTTTTGCAGGCGTTGTTAACCCTGGTGATACCCTAAGTTTAGATATTAAAGCCACTAAAAAGACCCAGAGTAATGACGGAGAGTTGCACTCTAATCGTCTTTTGTTAAAAGCAAACGACAAAGCGGTGATTTTGGGATTTAAGCGTGAGTCTGAATTTAATCCTATTCAACTGCCAGATAATTTTCCAGAAAACGTTGATTGGGGAATGCGCGCTGACCGCACATTTGATCAAGCAAGCCAATGCTTTTTGAAACGCAAATATATGATTGTAGGCAATGCAAAAAACTTCTTAACCAGTGCTTTTGGAGAGCAATCAGAATATATAGATGAATTTGCTGATAAAGTTCGCTTTCCACAAATGTATCCCATGAGTTTACTATCCTCCGCATTGTTGGAGCGCGCCCAAGCCATCGGTCACGACTTAATAAAAGATCCGATGATTTATTCGTCACATAAATTATGTATTGATAAACGACAATTGGAAAGTTTACGTAGTAACGACGTTTTGAATATTGTCGTCACGCCAGAGATTGCCATGTCTGGTAATAGCGCTAAGGTGAGCCACATCTGTGTTGGTTATTTAAAAGGAAATGTCCCCCTATTTATGGCGCAAATTGTGCTTTTGCCACTAAGTGCTATGTTAGATAAGTAACTTCAGTTTTTTACGTTTTGAATTGAATAACGCTCAAGGGAAAGTTAAACAATTATGTTTACTGTATCGGAGAGATCTTTTTGGGTAAGAATTCATGGGCAGTGTCATAGCCAATTTGGTAAAGCTCTTTTTTTTGTTCTACCGTTAACGAAAAATCGACTGAAGAGTAGGTTCCTGTTTCAACAATTATCGTGTTATGCCAATGCTCGGCGTGCACATACTCCCTTGATAGGGCTGTCATAAACGTTTTTATCAACATAAAAATATATTCCGGTAAGTGGAAAAAAGCCTGTCTTTTCCGTACCTGCTGTATTTGTTGGCTTTTTAACCTGAAGCAAACATTTTTTGCATCGCTCTGTGTCCAATTTCGAAACAGTGCATCTTCCGCTAAAATTGCGCCATCAACGAGTAGATGATCACCATAGGTTTTAAAACTAAAAATCAGTGGAATAGACATTGAGAATCGAACGGCTTGTGAAACCTTTAAATCCGGACTGGTTTCTTTATTGAAAATAACCGGACCTCCTCCGTTGACGTCGGTAGCAACAATGCTGAGTTCTGTCGATA
This sequence comes from Aliiglaciecola aliphaticivorans, assembly GCF_054782055.1. Classification (NCBI taxonomy): domain Bacteria; kingdom Pseudomonadati; phylum Pseudomonadota; class Gammaproteobacteria; order Alteromonadales; family Alteromonadaceae; genus Aliiglaciecola; species Aliiglaciecola aliphaticivorans. Next base: position 30,951 of record NZ_BAAGTF010000033.1, on the reverse strand, counting down.
GTTGCGAAAATGTCTTGCCTTCTAGCTGTTTATCCATCCATTTCTCGAATTGGTTTCCTGAACTCAAGCCTCCTTCTTTTAATAAGCGAAATAGCGAGTAGCCCTTAAATTGCTTAAAATCAGTTTCTAAAGATAAGGATAATATTTTTTTCCAATGGCATTCCGCTACAATACAAAGCACTGATAATTGAACCGCCTGATATTCCTACTATGTGGTTAAAAGATAGATTCATTTCAAGTAAAGCCTGTAGTATCCCAATATGGCAGGATAGACGAGTGCCTCCTCCTGAGAAAATAGGAACGATTTGGGTCTTAAGGGAGTTGATTGAATAAGACATGGTTACTTCACTTGGTTTAAAGCTGGTTTTCATTCAAATATGGCTTAGAATTCAGTTTTTTGCACAACTTATTTATTGGAACAAGTCTGTTATGTCTAATTTGACGAAAAGTTTGTTTGCCTTTGCAATTTTATTTTCACATTCTGCAAGTTACGCCCACAATATTGTCGATATTGTCAAGGTTGCCAAACAATCAGTGGTTGGTATTGGAGTATATGACCCAATTAAAGCGCCGCAAACCAGTTTACATGGTACTGGGTTTGCTGTAGCCAATGGGCAATATATTGTGACTAATAATCATGTTATTGCTAAACCTTTAGATGAGACGGCTAAACAAAAGCGAGTGGTTTTGGCTGGAGTAGGCCGCTATCCAAAAATGTATGAGGCATACGTAGTTAAAGTTGATGAATTACATGACTTAGCATTATTGCGAATTAGTACGAAACTAAAGCCTTTTCAGTTAGCGGGTAGTAATATGATTCCTGACGGAACAGAGGTCGCGTTTACGGGGTTCCCTATAGGTGCTATTTTAGGACTATATCCTGCAACCCATCGCGGTATTATTGCATCGTCAACGCCGGTTATTGTGCCAACTGAACATTCGAGTCAATTAGACGCAAAAACACTAAGACGGCTACGAGATCCGTATTTGGTTTACCAAATGGATGCAACAGCGTATCCAGGTAATAGCGGTAGTGCAGTATACGAAGTAGAGACGGGGAAAGTCGTTGCAGTTATTAATAAAGTGTTTGTAAAGGAAACAAAAGAAACTATTTTGTCCGAGCCTAGTGGAATTACTTACTCAATACCTGTAAAATACGTTAAGCAGCTTTTACGATCGGCTAATATAGATATAAATTAGCTTGTCGAAAAAATTTACAGTTCCACTATATTACACAAATTAAACATATATAAATCAATGGATTGTTGTGTTGGTGTGGTTTTTGCTTCTACGATCTCAATAAAGTTAATTGCGTTTTAGAAGTCGCATAAAAAGGGTTTTAATCAATGAATGAATTCGATAAGTCGTATAAAAAGGATGTTTCTGCTGTGAACAAGCGCCGTAATTTTCTTAAAAAGTCGGCCACCGGAGCAGTGATTGTTAGCCTACCAGCCAAATCAGTCTGGGGAGCCTGTTCGGTTTCCGGAGCATTGTCAGGTAATTTGTCAACCAATACCGATCGTCATACTTGTTCCATGCCTTACCTTAGTGGTGGGCGTTCACCGGGTAATTGGAAAACATACTCAAATAATATGCACTCGACGTTTACAAAACTGAAAAGTTGTAAGAATGCTTATGGGAAGGACAGTAATCAATACAAAGAGATGGAAATCTGTTACGTCGACGCAATTAATGACGTCTATTTGCACACTTTAGTCCTTCCAAGTGATATCTCCTCTAGAACTTTGACAGTATCTGAAGCTTTAGATTCTAATGGTACTGGAGATGACAACATTTATTTCCATCTGGCAGCGGTATATCTGAACACTTATTTCGGTTTTTACACAAGCTATAGTGAAGGGCAAGCAGCAGCGCAGCAGGCTATTAGTGATGTGTTTCTTTATTGGTATATATCAAAGAATAACCCGTCGTTTGCAGGTATTACTGATGCAGAGTTGGGTTATGATGAGGGAAGTACTGATTGGTCACCTGTTGTTTGTTAACTTTAGCGTAATCTAAATTTTAAATAGGCGCATTAGGCAACATGCAACGCTACCGATTACCACCTGAATCTAGAATGATTTGTTTAGGGGACAACAGTGGCGTTGCTATCTATAGTGGCTATAGCAGCAACACCACGTTTCTGATAAATAAAAATCCTCAAGCACCGTCTAGTAACTTTCCAGATATTTCTCACGGTATCACTAAGTCAGATTTAATAAACTGTTTAAGTCTTACGGAAGATTCTGCTGACAATTTAATCCAACGTTTAATTTCTGAAAAAGTATTCTGGACTGAATGAGTTAAATGAAAATTATTGATACAGGATGTTATCGTTTCGAACTTACCTCTGATGTAGGCCATGTCTACGATGTTGTTGACAGCTTATATTCAGATACTCCCCATAACGATGATCCTATTGATTTTTCAGTAAGCTTGGTTTTTGAGTCATTTTTGAGACGATTTATTAAACCGCAAATTAGCTTTTATTCCGACCAGCACTCACCATTTAAACCTTTACCAATCTCTCAAGCTGCTGCAGTTTTAGAATGGGGAATGAATTGGTGTATTGCCGCACATGAATATGGACGGTTATTAATTCATTCAGCCGTACTGGTTAAAAACGGCAAAGCAATCATTTTCCCTGCACTCCCAGGTTCGGGAAAAAGCACCTTAACTGCACATTTGGGGTTGTCTGGGTGGCAGGTGTATTCGGACGAAATGGCTATCATCGATACCTCTACTTGTGAAGTATCGCCTTTATATCGACCTGTTTGTTTAAAAAATAATTCAATTGATTTAGTCAAACAATGGCATCCCAATGCACTATTTTCACCCATTTGTAGGGACACACAAAAAGGTGATGTTGCTCATGTTAAAGTGTCGAATTGGAATCAATACTCGACATTCCAACCAGCGAAAATTGTGGCAGTGGTTTTTCCTAAATACTCTCCTGAAACAGAGTTAACCATCTATCAATTAAGTCAAATTGATGCTTTCAATACCCTGAGTAATAATGCATTCAATTATAATGTACTCGGTGCTACAGGTTTTGATACAGTAGCTAAAATCATCCAATCCTCTAGCCTATTTGAAATTCAATATAATGACTTAAATGAAGTAAATGAATTTCTTATCGAAGACGTAATAGGTTAGCTATGAAATTTACTACCAAGACTTTGTATGAACTGTTATTGACACCTAAATTAGGGCTAGCACTTTCTACAAAAGAGTGGCAATCGGTTATTTTCATACTACGAGAGAGTAAGTTACTGGCAAGCCTATACTATGTGGCCAAGCGTGAAGGCTGTTATCAAGATTACCCTGACTTTGCTAAACGCCATTTATTTTCAGCCCAAGTGTACGCTAAGCGACAAGCACAACAAATCTGTTTTGAGGCCGTCGAATTTCGACTGTTGTTAGAGCAAGTAGGCATTACTGCGGTATTTTTAAAAGGTGCAGCTTATACTTTACGCAAGAGTCTAAACAGCTACGGAAGAGTGTGCTCTGATATTGATGTGTTGGTAAACAAAAAAGATTTAAATATTGCTGAAGCACACCTTAAACAGAATCGTTGGCAATCAGAAGAGCTGAGTGATTACGACGAAAAATACTATCGTGATTGGGCTCACGAAGTGCCCCCGTTAATCCATGTTAACCGTGCTACCGTGGTTGATATGCACCACAATCTTTACCCTCCTATTAGTGGTCGCGCCACCAATATTAGCCAGTTCATTTCATCGCGACAAAAAACACAATCAGGCTGTTTCGTCTTAGATCCTGCCACTACAGTGATGCACAGTATTATTCATATGTTTGCCAACGAAGACAGTAGCAGTTGGATGAGAGATCTGTTTGATATCATGTTATTAATTGAAGAATTTGGTGATGACCAATTCTGGGGCTCTCTTGTTGACCTAAGTAACAAAACGGATTTTAATTTTGAGTTTGTAAGTTGTTTAAAAGCATTACAATTATATTCTAATAAACCTTTACCTGATGTGGCTAATACTTGTTTGGAAAACTACAAGTTTAATAAAGTCGAACTCTGGATATTGCATCAGGGTATTTTACCCGCTATTTGTCCTGAGCATGATTTGCTATTAACGCCTAAAATCCGTTGGGCTAAAAAGCTGGTTTATTTTCGTGGTCACTGGATAAAAATGCCATTTTACGTGCTTATTAAACATTTTGCATTTAAGTCATTTTTTGCGATTCGAGATCAAATTATGGGGAAACACCATTTTGACCCTAAATTGCCTGAAAACCCCAACTGGTGAATTCAATTTTTAGGATTCACCTAGCATTAACTTCGCATTTTATTAATCAAGTACAATTTTAAACTTAATCATATACTTTCAATAACATAGCTAAAGCTAACCGCGGAAGATTCTAATTGTTGGTCAGTTAAAATAGATACCTAGGTATTTCAATTAGCACTACTAATTCAGTTAATTTAAGTGCAAACTATGGGGATAATAGTAATCATTTTCTGGGCGTAAAAGAGAGGTTGGGTTTGACGGATAATATCTATGAAAAGCGCATAGGCATCATTGGGTTAGGATATGTAGGCTTGCCCCTGGCAGTATCATTTGGTAAAAAATTTTCGACCCTTGGTTTCGACATCAATCAACAGCGCATTGAAGAGCTCAATCGAGGTGAAGATCACACTCTTGAAGTGTTGCCTGAAGAATTGCAAAGTGTTACCTCATTAACTTTTTCATCTACACCTGAAGACTTGTCCCTTTGTGATTTTATTATTGTTACCGTTCCAACGCCAATTGATAAAAACCGTCAACCTGATCTAACGCCTTTGAAAAAAGCCAGTGAGATGATAGGCAAAGTGGTTAAATCTGGGGCCACTATTATCTATGAGTCTACGGTATATCCAGGTGCCACTGAAGAAGTCTGTATTCCTCTTATAGAAGCGCATTCTGGCTTAAAGTTTAATCAAGATTTTTTTGCTGGTTACAGTCCTGAGCGGATTAATCCAGGGGATAAAACTCATCGCCTGGAAAGTATTATTAAAGTTACCAGTGGATCTACCCCTGAAATTGGTGATTTAGTTGATCAATTATATTTAAGTATAATTGAGGCAGGCACCCATAGAGCTTCTTCCATTAAAGTCGCTGAAGCGGCCAAAGTGATTGAAAATACCCAAAGAGATTTGAACATTGCCTTAATCAATGAATTGGCAATGATATTCGAGCGGCTTGGGATAGATACAGAAGAGGTGTTACTGGCAGCCGGCAGCAAATGGAATTTTTTACCATTTCGACCAGGTTTAGTCGGCGGTCATTGCATTGGTGTTGACCCTTATTATTTGACCCACAAAGCAGAAGAAATTGGTTATCACCCAGAAGTGATTTTGGCTGGACGTCGCATAAATGACCAAATGGGCGAATATGTAGTCAGCCGATTAGTCAAAAAAATGCTAAACAAAAAAATTATGGTTAATGGAGCAAACGTTCTATTAATGGGAATTACCTTTAAAGAGAATTGTCCTGACATCCGCAATACTAAAGTGGTGGATATTGCCACTGAACTAGATAACTATCATGTCAATGTTGATATCTACGATCCATGGGCAGAGTCAGACGAAGTGGATGCTGAGTATGGATTGAAATTAATAAAGCAACCAAAGGTTGGCAAGTATGACGCAATTATTGCGGCTGTTGCTCATCAAGAGTTTAAACAAATGTCTAGTCAAGAACTGCGAGGGTTAGGTAAAGACAATTGTGTCGTGTTTGACTTGAAATATATTATTGATAAAGAAATTGTTGATTTAAGACTTTAGGAAAAGTAAATGAAAATTTTAGTGACTGGGGCAGCTGGTTTTATTGGATCTCATGTAAGTTTATATTTGCTTGAACGAGGTGATGAGGTTGTAGGATTAGATAACCTCAATGATTATTATGACGTGAACCTCAAATTAGACAGATTGAAACGAGTAGAGCAACATAAAAATAGCTATAACTTTACCTTTGTTAAAATGTCTGTGGAAGACAAAGAGCCTATGGCTGCGTTGTTTGAAGAACACCAGTTTGACAAAGTTGTACATTTAGCAGCCCAAGCAGGCGTGCGTTATTCCCTAGAAAACCCTCATGCCTATATTGACGCTAACATTGTTGGCTTTATGAATATATTAGAAGGTTGCAGACATAATAAAATTAAACACCTAGTGTACGCATCGTCTAGCTCAGTTTATGGTGCTAACGAATCTATGCCTTTTTCTGTGCACGATAACGTTGACCATCCTGTATCTTTATATGCTGCGAGTAAAAAAGCCAACGAACTAATGGCCCATACCTATAGTCACTTGTTTAACCTACCGACAACGGGATTGCGTTTCTTCACTGTGTATGGTCCTTGGGGACGCCCAGACATGGCGCTGTTCTTATTTACTAAAGCAATTCTAGAAGATAAACCCATTAAGGTATTTAACTACGGTAATCATAAACGTGATTTCACCTACATTGATGACATAGTCGAAGGTATTATCCGTACTCTTGATCACACAGCTGAGTCTAATCCAGATTGGTCTGGTAAGAATCCAGATCCTGGCACAAGTAAAGCCCCTTGGCGGGTTTACAATATTGGAAACCAATCACCTGTTCAGTTAATGGAGTATATCGAGACCTTAGAAGATAACCTTGGTAAAACCGCAGAGAAAGAGCTTTTACCTTTGCAAATGGGCGATGTTCCAGATACTTATGCTGATGTGGAAGCATTAGTAAAAGATGTTGACTACCGGCCACAGACCACAATTCAAACCGGTATTAAAAACTTTGTAGGTTGGTATAAAGATTATTTCAACGTAAATTAAACAATAGCTTAATCTGCAATAAAAAACGCAAGGTACTTAATATAAGTCACCTTGCGTTTTTATTTGTCTCTCAATCAGCCTTATGAAGCTAACTGCTGTTTCATTTTACGACGCATTTCGTGCAGCAAGGGTTCGGTGTATCCATTCGGCTGAGCTACTCCTTCAAATATCAGTGCTTTTGCTGCTTCAAAGGCGATAGATTTATCCAGATCTGGACACATATTAATATACTCAGGATCTCCAGCATTCTGTTCATCTACTAGTTTTGCCATTCTGTTTAAAGACGCATTTACCTGTGATTCATCAACAATGCCATGTAACAACCAATTGGCAATATGTTGACTAGAAATTCTAAGAGTCGCTCTGTCTTCCATGAGCCCCACATTATTGATATCGGGAACCTTAGAACAGCCAATACCTTGGTTTACCCAGCGCACAACGTAACCTAGAATACCTTGAACGTTATTATCTAATTCGCGGGTTTTAGCTTCATTATCCAAATTTGTACCGGCTTCCATTAATGGAACCGTAAGAATATCGTCTAAACCGTCACTATGCTGTTCTTTAAGTGTTGATTGAACTGCAAATACGTCAACTTGGTGATAATGCAAGGCGTGTAAAGTGGCTGCCGTAGGCGAGGGCACCCAAGCCGTGTTTGCACCAGCTTTAGGATGTTGTATCTTCGCTTTCATCATCTCAGCCATATGATCTGGTATTGGCCACATGCCTTTCCCAATCTGCGCTTTGCCAGATAATCCCGCAGCTAAACCATGACCAACATTATCTTTTTCATATGCAGTGATCCAAGGTAGTGTTTTTAACTGACCTTTTAAACCAAACGGACCTAGCTGCATAGAGGTATGAATTTCGTCACCGGTACGGTCTAAAAATCCAGTATTAATAAAGACTACCCGTGTTTTCGCTGCTTCTATGCAGGCGCTGAGGTTAACAGAGGTGCGTCTTTCTTCATCCATAATCCCCATCTTGATGGTGTTTTCCTGTAAGCCCAGTATTTTCTCTACTTTTGCAAAAAGGGCATTTGAAAACGCGACCTCTTCAGGGCCATGCATCTTAGGTTTCACTATATAAATACTGTCTTTATCACTGTTGGAAAATGGACTATGTCCTAATAAATCATGTTTACCAATCAAAGAGGTGATCATGCAGTCCATAATGCCTTCTGGTATCGCCTCACCATTAAACAAAATTGCATCGTTTGACATTAGCAAGCCAACATTTCGAATAAACATCAAACTGCGACCTTTCAAGCTAGTTGTTTTACCATCTAAATTGGTAAAAACTTTATCGCTACTGAGGGTTCTTTCAATGGTTTTTTGGCCTTTTTGCACTGAAGTGGAAAGTGTTCCTTTCATCAAGCCTAACCAATTTCGATAAACCAGGGTTTTATCTTCAGCATCAACGGCGGCAACTGAGTCTTCGCAATCCATAATGGTAGTTAAAGCCGCTTCAAGTACGATATCTTTTAAGCCACTCGGATCTGCAGCGCCTACTGGGTGAGAGCGATCGAATTGTAACTCAATATGCAGCCCGTTATGGGTTAGAAAAACAGATGTTGGATTACTTATTTCACCCACAAAACCAACATATTGTTTAGGGTCACTAAGACCAGTCTGTTCGCCATTACTCAAAGTACACGTAAAGGTTGAAGCTTCAATTGAATAGGCGGTTACATCTTGATGGCTGCCAGTTTCAAGGGGGGCCGCAACGTCTAACCATTGACGGCCATGCTCTATAACTTTTTGACCTCTAACACTATTGTAAGGCCCACTCTTATGAGCGCCGTCTTCTTCACTAATTACATCGGTTCCATAAAGGGCATCGTAAAGGCTGCCCCATCTCGCATTTGCCGCATTAATGGCATAACGCGCATTGTTGATTGGCACAACTAATTGTGGGCCCGCCATCGTTGCGATTTCAGGATCAACATTTTCGGTGGTAATTTGAAATGGTTTAGGTTGAGGTAAAAGGTAACCAATTTCTTCAAGGAACGCTTTGTAGTCAGATAATTTATATTGCGGGTTTTGCTGACAATAATTGTCTATTTTTACCTGTAAATCATCACGTTTTTTTAAGAGCTCTTGATTTTTTGGCATGAACTCAGTTAGCAACTGTTCAAACCCATCCCAAAAAACATCCAACTCTACTTGGGTTTGTTTTATTGCTTCATCTTTAATGAAACAATCTAACTCTTCTGCAATTTGTAATTTTCCGCGTGATATATAATTTTGCATGGTAATACTCCAAAGCTGTCCAATGGATTAATACTACCCACATCTAACGAATATGTTTAATTTATGGTTCTTATCTTTGCGATAAGCTCTGTGAATGTGCGAATTAAAATAGCCAATTAACTCAGTTGATTGGCCACTTCACTAATAAGACGACGAAACCAAATATGACCTGCGTCGTGATGTAACAGTGCGCTCCACGCCATTTTCAAACCAATGGGAGGAATATCAAAGGGAGGTTCCAAAATTACAACGTCGGGATCACTACGGTAAAGGTTGGCTGCTTTGCTGGGCAAAGTTGCAATCAGATTTTGTGCTTTAGCTAACTGTAAGGCGACATGATAATGTCGTGTAAATACCCGAATATCCCGTTTCTTGCCTAGTTTGGTTAACTCTGCGTCAACCCAACCAAGCTTTTGAACTTCGTTGGGATCTACTCCCACACCCACACCAAATCCAGTTTTGCTCACCCAAATATGTTGTGCCGACAAATAACTACTCAAGTCGAAATGGTCCACCATGGGATTATTACTTTTTAACACACAGGAAAAGGCATCATACCAAATGACTTTTTGATGAAATGAAAGGGGAAGTTCGTCGAAGCGGTTAATGGCCATGTCTACTTTACCATGTTCAACATCATGGAAAGTTACATCACTAGGTGTAATTACATCTAACGTGATATTGGGCGCTATTTTTCCCAATTGACGAATGACTTCAATCAATAATGTAGATTCAGCATAATCACTGGCCATAATACGGAACGTCCGTTGGCTACTACTGGGAATAAATTCGGTTTCAGGTTGAATGGTGGTTTCTAGCTTGGCCAATACATCACGAACCACAGGTTGAAGCTCTAATGCACGTTTTGTTGGGGTCATCCCTTCACTGGTTCGCACTAAAAGTGGATCATTAAACAAATCACGAAGACGCTTAAGACCATTGCTCATAGCGGGTTGAGTGATACTGAGTTGATTCGCGGCTTTGGTTACGCTTCCTTCCCGTAATAACACATCCAGATATACCAATAAATTTAGATCAACTTTAGCAATATTCAAATTAACTTCACTTCTAAATAGAGTTGTCATTGATTATACCAATGGTTATAAGGGTTGCCACAAAAAAAAAGCAAGACATACGTCTTGCTTTTGCATTGAGTTAAAAGTTCGCTGAATTAAGCAACATCAAATTGATTCATGGTGTTATCTTCACCCGCTGCTTTAAGCGCCTGATCACCACTGAAATATTCTTTGTGATCATCACCCATGTTTGAACCTGCCATCGCCTGGTGTTTAACACAGGCTAAACCTTGACGCAGTTCTTGACGTTGCACACCTTTTACATAAGCCAGCATACCTTCGTCACCGAAGTAACCTTTTGCAAGGTTATCAGTAGATAACGCGGCAGTGTGGTAAGTTGGTAGAGTAATTAAGTGATGGAAAATACCAGCTTCGCGGGCAGCATCTGCTTGGAAAGTACGTACTTTTTCATCCGCTACTTGCGCCAATTCGGTGTCATCGTATTTAACTTGCATGAGGTCGTCGCGGTTATACTCGCTAACATCTTTACCTTCTTCAACCCAAGCATCAAACACTTGTTGACGGAAGTTAAGCGTCCAGTTAAATGAAGGTGAGTTGTTGTAAACCAACTTCGCATTCGGAACTACTTTACGGATTTCGTCAACCATTGCGCCGATTTGACCAACGTGAGGTTTTTCAGTTTCAATCCATAACAGATCAGCCCCGTTTTGAAGTGAAGTAATACAATCAAGCACTACACGGTCAACACCGGTATTGTCTTTGAATTTAAATAAGCCATTAGGTAAGCGAATAGGTTTAACCAGTTTACCGTTTTGACGAAGGGCAAGATCACCTTCTTGTAAATCTTCAACAGATTTTACTTCGGTAGTATCTAAAAATGCATTGTACTTAGACGCAAGATCGCCCTCAGAAGTCGATACGGGTATTTTTTGCGTCAAGCCAGCACCCAATGAGTCAGTTCTTGCTACGATAACTCCATCATCCACACCTAATTCAAGGAATGCATAACGAACAGCGTTAATTTTTGCCAGGAAGTCTTCATGGGGTACGGTTACTTTCCCGTCTTGGTGACCACATTGTTTAGCATCAGATACTTGGTTTTCGATTTGAATACAGCATGCACCGGCTTCAATCATTTGCTTAGCCAATAAATAGGTGGCTTCTTCGTTACCAAAACCGGCATCTATGTCTGCAATAATAGGCACCACGTGGGTTTCATAGTTATCGATTTTTGCTTGGATCTCTGATGTGCTATTGCCTGCAGCTCTTGCCGCATCAAGCTCATTAAACAATTCACCTAGCTCTTTTGCATCGGCTTGTCTTAGGAAAGTATAAAGTTCCTCAATTAACGAAGACACGGTGGTTTTTTCATGCATAGATTGATCAGGAAGAGGACCAAACTCTGAGCGCAAGGCTGCAACCATCCAACCTGACAGGTACAAATATTTTTTGTTAGTTGTACCTTGATGCTTTTTAACCGCCAACATTTTTTGTTGACCAATAAATCCATGCCAGCAACCTAAAGATTGAGTGTATTGGCTAGAATCTGCGTCGTACTCTTCCATATCTTTACGCATAATCGCTGCGGTGTATTTAGCGATATCAAGTCCGGTTTGAAAACGATTTTGTGCTTTCATTCTTGCAGCATATTCAGGGTTAATCGCATTCCATCCAGAACCATTTTTTTGGCAAAGCTGGCTTACAGCGTTTAGGTCAGTTTGATATTGAGACATCATATTTTCCTTCTTTCTATTACTTGTGTAGGGAACTGAGGTCTAGTGCATAATTATTGTGAACACATCTAGACGACCGGTATCGATTCACCTGATTATTATTTTGTGTCGATGCAATTATCCTAGCCCCACAAGCTTAATAAAAAAAACGTATATTAATGATTTTCGAAATAGATTTGGTGAATATTGCTTTGTAATTCTTTATAATTCAGAGAGTAAAGTTCAATCTTGCGATTATTGACACCGTCATAAAAAACTTGTTTAGCGCAAAATAAGCCCCCTAAACAAAGTATAGATATCACTTGTTAGTATAAAAATTCGAAATCTGAATCCCGTAGTAAGGATTTAGGTTGGTAGGTCAGTCTGGATATTGGTCTAAATCAAGGTTTTGATGGATGTTTCCTATAGAAGTTTGTGTAAACGATTAGAAATCAGTTTAATTGCGTAAATTTTCACGTATTATTTCGACAATTATTATTTTGAAATTTGGAGATAAAATGAAGTGGCTACCGGCTGTTACATTATTGCTGTTTGTTTCCGCAGCGCAGGCTAACCAGGAAAAACCGAAAAACGTGATTATGGTGGTTGGGGATGGCATGGGACCCGCTTACACCACGGCTTATCGTTATTTTGCCGATAAAAAAACATCACCAGAGATAGAATCAACCGTGTTTGATCGTCATCTGGTGGGAATGGCAAGCACTTATCCTGCAAGAGTGAGTGGTTATGTAACTGACTCCGCTGCCGGAGCAACTGCATTGTCTGCAGGAGTTAAGTCGTATAATGGTGCCATTGCTGTGGATGAAAACAAACAATCCGTTAAAACTGTTCTCGAACAAGCACGCATCAATGGCTTAAAAACTGGCGTTGCGGTCACTTCACAAATTAATCATGCGACACCTGCGGCATTTTCTGCGCACAATGAAAGTCGCCGAAACTATAATGCCATAGCAGATAGTTATTTTGATGACAAAGTGAATGACCAGTTTGCTCTAGATGTTATGTTAGGTGGTGGTTGGAAATATTTTATTCGAGATGACCGAAATATTGTTGATGAGTTTAAAGCTGCGGGTTATCAATATGTTGATGATTTAGCACAATTGAGCAAGCTTAAACCTGGGCCTGTGATTGGTTTATTTGGTGACGAAGGCATGCCTTGGGCCCTAGATATGCCAGGAAAACAGCGTCTGCCAGTATTAGTTGAAACAGCAGTTAAACAACTAACGAATGATAAGGGATACTTCCTGTTAGTGGAAGGCAGTCAAGTAGACTGGGCTGGACACGCCAATGACATTGCCGCGGCAATGGCCGAAATGCATGATCTAGCGTTAACCTTAGAATGGTTGGAACAATATGTACAAGAAAACCCAGATACGCTAGTGGTGGTGACTGCCGATCATAGTACAGGTGGTTTTAGTATTGCGGCCAACGGTGATTATCAATGGGATCCGGAACCGTTAAAAAACCTGACACAATCTTTAACCACTTTGGCAAAATTAATGACAAGCAGCGATTCACCTCTTACGCTTGCTCAGACTACCTTGGGTTTTGAGTTAACTGAAACTGAAAAGTCACTTTTGCAAAGTGTCGATATGAATAATCAAAAAGCACTTTACGTGCAACTTAAAAAGTTGCTGGATATCCGCTCAAATTCTGGCTGGACAAGCTCGGGTCACACCGCGGTTGACGTTCAAATTTTTGCTATGGGCGCTGGAAAAGAGCGTTTTGTTGGGCACATGGATAATACTGAGATTCCGAAAATAATTTTTGAATTAATGCAATCCCAGTAGCCGAAAGGTGTTTAACTTAGCAGTCGGATTAGGGCACTGATTTGACTGCTAATATCCTGTTAATTCCATAAAACCTATGCCTTTATGACTGCCTTCAACCCTAATCGCCCCCTCATAATAGGGAAACACTCCCGGGTTATATTGATTTTGTTTAAAGGGGGAAACGCGAATATGAATTTGCTGTTGTGGCACTGACAAAGACCAATTAAGCGGTATTTGAACGTTATCAACCTTTGAATAACCATCAATTGACCCTTGAATATCATTTTTTGTTAAATGGGTTTTATCGCCCTGTGGGCTGATTAAACTGCCAAACCATGAATTCCCCAGTTCCCCATGTCGAACCTGATAAAGCATTAACTTGCGACCATCATCAAAGTGTATAGAAAACCAGTCCCACCCTTGTGTTTTTTGATCAGAAAGCCCTGCACTCCATTCGTGGTCAAACCAACCTTTTCCCGAAACATCAATGGTTTCACCTAAGCGTTCAATCGTTCCGCTGATATTGATAAAAGGCTGACTATAATACATCGAAGCATGCTGTCCATTGGCCAGTTTAATGCTGTAACCCTTATTACCATTTAAAACGTAGGGGCCAGTAGCACGCAAGTTCAGCGATAATTTAACTTGTTCGTTGAGGGTGAAATTAAGTGTAGCGGGAAATAACTCAGTTGATAATGAACGCCATATCCAATTATCCAAATAAGCTTCAAAATGGCCTGATTCAGCTGCAAGTGATACACCAGCATTACCCACCCCACCTCTGGCAAATATTTCTTCAAACCAATCCTGTTGATAAGAACTTAGCTTGCCATGACTCATGTATAATTGGCCGTTACTCCAATTGGATTGGTTGCCTCCCCCTGAAAAACGAAATAAGGTCCATTGCAGGGGATATTGATTGCCCTGTTTATCAAACAAATTAGCCGTTAAATACCACCATTCAATGGCAAACTCAGGGTGACTTAAGTGATCCTGTGGAAAGGTGATAGGGGTTTGCTCTGTTGCTTTGGCACTGGAAAAGTTTTCTTGATCTAATAAGCCTCCATACATGCCTGTCGATGAATTGCCTTTCAATGAATTAGCAGGCTCTGAGCAGGCGCTCAATATAACGATGGTGGATAACATGCTTATTATGAGGGCGGGAATTTTGACTAGCCTTAACCATTGAGCCATTTTATATCCTCAATAGGTGGTATTAATATTGTTCGAGCAGCAGGCAATAACACCGCTAAAAATACCACCATTAAGGCGGATAAGATTAGCTCGACTAGGGTATTCGACTCAATAACCAACGGATAAGACCAATAGAAAGCCTGCACATTTACTAAATGGATCAAAAGCCAACTGAGTAAAATACCAAATGGAATTGCAAGAGCACATATGAATAAGCACAACAACGTGTATTGGAACAAGGTTAGCATCAATATTTTAAGTGCAGGTACACCCATAGCTCGGATCAATGCTCGTTGGGGTCTATTATCATAATCAATAACGATGAGGGACGAAGCTAAAGAAAATGCAGCGACTAATAAGGTAATTATATTCAGACCCTGGGTTACCACGAAGGTGTTGTCGAAGGTTTGCATTGAGCGTTTCAGTAGGTCCTGTGTCTCCATTATTTGCGCGTCTGGAAATTGTGTCGATATTTGGTTTTTCAGTTCAGGTAGCCATGATTGATTAACCCCTTGATTATATAAGGCGATAACTTGATTGCCAGATGAAGGATTTAGTATTAATGACTCACTAACCAATGCTTGTGCTTTAGGGTTGCCATAATCATAGTAAATACCAACAATTTGCACCGTAAATGTATGATTATTTTGCCTTCTAAACACTATTTTTTGGCCTAAGTTAAGCTGTTTTGATAGGGCGAACTGTTGATTAATAAAAATCCCTTGAGCCTTTGAAAATGTATCCCAAGGGGTCGCGATACTCTGTTCTAGCATTAACGCTTCTTGGTGCTCAAGATTACTAGGATAAGAGCGAAGTTGAATGGCATCTCCCTGATAATTGCCAGTTTCTGATTGCCTAACAAAGGTTGTGGTTTTCGGGAAGTTCGAACTGAGCAGTGTGACAACTTGCTCGGCATCCTTGGTATTGACATAAGCATCTGCGTCAAGTCGTTGGGTTATCCAAGTGTCTGTGGCAAGACGAAAACTATTTACCATTAAATTCATGCCTACATTCGTGGCCACGGCAATGAAAAACGCGCAAAATGCGATACTACTTTTGTTCGATATCCGCTTAGCGTCGGCTACACTCCAGCGCAAGTTGGGTGTTGTTAGTGGAATTATGGGGATTATTAAGCAAAGTAATCTAGGTAACATATACAAAACCAAGAAACAGCCACTGATTATTACTAAGCCGATAATCAAAAATGAACTAAAAATACTTTCGTTGCTAAAATAAATAATCAAACAAATAAGCAGAAGAAGCACACAAAATGCTAACCATTTGTTCTCACTATGAGCGGATGAAGCCACTGGTTGTATTGAAGTTAGGTGTTGATTCAGCGAACGTAAGGGTAACGCTGCGGCAAGACTCAAACCAACAACACTTGCCAGCAATACTTGAGCATACAAATTAAACCAAGAAAAATTCTCAAAGTTAATTGATACATTATATAAGTTCGCGAGGGTCTGGGTAACAGAGGGAGATAGCCACTTGGCGATTTCAATGCCTAAAGTAACACCGATTGCGCTACAAGCTATGGCTAAGATCATCATTTCAATGATGATAGCACTATAGATAGCAACTATTGGGATACCCAGTTGCCGCAAAGTCGTCAACATGGGTACACGTTTTATAATCAATAAATTTAACGCATTTAATACCACAAACATGCAAACAACGAACATCAGCAAACCCATGGCGAAAAGGTTAAGGTGAAAACTAGCGGTTAGTTGGTCTAAGTCTTCAGTTGAGGTTAATTTGATTAATTTGAGGTGGGAAGGTAATTGCAATTGCAAAGGGGAAGGCTGTTTGTGGTTAAATTTACCCGCCACTAATATATAAGAGATCCCCTGAGGATTGAATTGACTATATAAGGTTTCAATGTCGCATACAATTTGCTCACCTAGACCTGCTGCCTCGACGATGGCAACTGGGCCAATGGATAGCTGAGAATTGAGCTTTAGAAAATTATCTGTTGTAAGTTGGTTTTTAGCACCTAATGTTTTTGCATATTCAACATCAATAACAAACTTGTTTTCTGTGGGGGTTGAGTTAGAAGAATGGTTGTTTGCGGCAAATAGGGGAAAGCCGGATTTGCTATTATCCTTTTCTAGCCAAGTTCGGTTTAAGCTCATCAGTGCATAGTAATCGACCCCTAGGAAGTCTAATTTGTGATTGTCTAAGCTTTCCACTTGTTGTGTCGATACTGCGATAAGGTTGCGGTTTCCGTTTTTGCGTAAATCGGCGTAGTCAGCTTTGCTTATCCACCCGCTTTGGGATGGATAGATTGCGTACTCAACATTGTCTAAAAAGGGAAAAGCGGTTTGGCTGTAGCTGCGCTTAGCGGTTTCATTAATAACTAAAACTGAAGAAAATCCTGCACAGCCCATTATCATCGCTAATAATATTAAACATAGTCGATACTTTTGCAGATCGTAACTTTTTAAAATTACCCATAAAACCTCATGAATTGACTTAATCATTGGTTTGCAGTTTCAGCGTTTTGTTACTTAAGTGATAGTGAAGGTGGGCTTGCTTAGCTAGTTTGGCACTGTGAGTGACTATAACTAGCGTAGCCTTGTGGGAACGACATAGCATAAACAGTAAATCAGCCACCTTACCGCTATTTTTATCATCTAAATTTCCTGTGGGTTCGTCGGCTAATACCAGTTCAGGCTTATGGGCTAACGCTCTAGCAATGGCAACTCGTTGTTGTTCGCCTCCAGATAATGCCGTTGGCATCTTATGTCGATGCTTAGCAATGCCTAGCTGTTCCAGCAGGTCAAGTAGATAAGGTTCATCAAAATTTTGGTTTAACCGAGCAGGAAAACATATATTCTCCCAAACTGACAAACATTCAATGAGGTTAAATTTTTGAAAGACGATGCCGATGGACTTTTTCCGATAGGCATCACGCTGACGGGGTGAAAATAAGCAGATGTTTTGCTCATGTACTCTTATTGAGCCTGAATCTGGGTTATCTAAACAGGCCAACAAGTGCAATAAGGTTGATTTACCCGAACCGGATTCACCTGTAATTGCAATTTGCTGTTTGGGGGCAATGGTTAAATTGACATTTTCTAAAACGGTGGTGAATTGCTTGCCGTCTTGGTAGGACTTGGATAAGGCTTCAATTTTAATCATTGCACCGCCAGACTATTTAATTGTTAACTAGCCTTCCTCTTGAATAAAGGATAGATAATCTTCGCCAGTTAATTTTTTCATTTGAATGATCAAATAGGCGAGAGCAGAAAATAGCATTATTAAGCTTGGTACCATAATCACCGGATAACTCAGTGCAGTCATACGCCCTAGTTCTTCAGTATAAGCTGTTGTGCCAGGCTCGCTTACTAAAATCATTTTAGCCAAAATGTAATTTAAGAAGGAAGAAACGAAAAAAGAAGCTGCAACGATATAAGAACTAACGGTTATTTTGCGGTTAAAAAGCGCTGTATTTTGTTTTTTCGCTAACGCCTCGTTCAACGCCTGCCAATTGATCACATTTTCGTTGAGTATGAGAATTTTCACTAAAGAACGATTAGTATATTGAGAGATTAAGACGGCAATACCCAAAATACCGGGGATGGCGGCTTCTTTAATGGCAATATATTCAGCGGGAAGCTCTAATAGGGTGATACCGCCAGTGAGTATTACACTGATAATCCCTAAAATGGAGAAACCGTTTACTTTGCCAGACTTCTTTAAATCCCAGATACCGTATCCGATCGGGAATGCCAAGGCGCAAACCACACTTACTGCTGGGCCTAAATATTCTTCGCCACTGAGATAAGATAAAATCAATACGGGGATGACAATATTGAAAGCAAGATTACCCAAAAAATCATTGTTTTGAGGTGGCGTCTTGTTCGTATTTTGTGTTGTTTCGTTTGTTTCTGGCTTATTCATAAAATCTTTAAACTATTCTTAACTGTTGTCAGTATATCTAACTCCCACCCAATCCACTATGGTTTTAATCAGGCTTAGATGTTCATTCTTTTGGCAGTAACGCTGGATCCTAACGCTTTTTAGCCCATATTTTAGCAGCACACAACCCCGCAATAAATCCAAACAGGTGAGACTCCCAAGAAACAAAGCTATTTGTAGGGAATACACCAAATATTAAACCGCCGTAAAAGAAGCCGACCACAAGGGAAATAATAATCAACTTTATACGACCTGATATTAACCCTCCCAGCACTAAAAAACCAAAGTAACCATAGATTATGCCGCTCGCTCCTATATGCATAGCCGGACGCGCAAACAACCATACCAGTATGCCAATACTTAATACTAAATAGAGACTAACGGTAATGTAGATTTTTTTTCCGTATTGCAATACCAATAAACTGAATATCCCAAGGGTGATAATATTGGAAGCGAAATGGGCCAAATTACCGTGTAAAAATGGGCTAAAAAAGATCCCGCGAAGGCCAACCCATTCACGGGGGTAAATTCCATAAACATTGAGGCTGCGAGCAAAAATAATATTGACGACTTCAATAACAGTAAAAAACAGCATCAAGTAACAAACAAATTTTAATTGAGATGCTAGAACCGAAGTTTTCGTGCCCATGGAAGTTATCCTAGAATGATATGTGGTAAATAACGGGACATATCTTGGGTAATTAGCGAGCTGTCTTCTCGCACTGAAATGCCAGCTGCCTGGTCGTTTACCAACCAAGAACCAATTAATGTGTAGTTATTATCAAATTTAGGCAGAGGATGGAATGCTTGATAAATAAACCCTTCTTCACCATAGGGGCCATCAGCATGGGCTATCTCTTGTCCTTTTTCTAAAATACTAACGTTGGCACCTTCTCGGGAAAATAGGGGTTTTTTTACGATGCGCGTGTGGTCACACAAATGTAATTCGTCTTCGAAATAAGCAGGCAACAGATTTGGGTGTCCTTTAAACATCTTCCACAGCATGGGCATAAGTGCTTTGTTAGACAAAACACTTTTCCATAAGGGCTCAATCCAATTGGTTTGTGAGCTTTCCACATAATCACCAAATTCTTCACGTTGCATAAACTCCCAAGGGTAAAGTTTAAACAAGGTCTCTATTGGGTTATTTTTTAAATCTGTAAAGCGACCTGATTCTCCCAAACCAATATCTTCAATGAAAACAAATGGCCCAAGGATGCCCGATTCTGCGGCGCAATCTTGTAAATATTGCACCGTGCCTCTATCTTCAATGGTATCCTGACAGCATGCAAAATGAATCTGTTCGGTTTGATAATGTTCCGCGATTTCATGTAACCGACCTATCAGTTTTTCTTGTAAAGAGTTAAATTGATCTGCCTGACGAGAGAGTTGATTGCCGTCCACTAAATCTTGCAGCCATAGCCATTGCCAAAAGCCTGATTCATACAAGCTAGTAGGGGTGTCTGCATTATTTTCGTATAACTTTGCCGGACCACTACCATCGTAAGCAAAGTCTAGTCGAGAATACAAAGATGGATCGTGCTTACGCCAGGAATCTTTCACACCTTGCCAAAAGGGTTCGGGGATTTTAAAAGCAGATAACAAAGCGTCATTATTCACAACTTTATCGACAACTTGTAAGCACATTTGGTGAATTTCGACGCTAGGGTCTTCTAAGTCATTTTCAATTTGTTGTAAGTTAAACTGATAATAAGCGGATTCATCCCAATACGGCTCGCCATACATACTATGGAATGAAAAACCAAAGTCTTTTGCTTTTTGTTGCCAGTTTTTGCGGGGCTCACTTGGTATTCTGAACATCTAGACTCAATTGTTGTGATTTCATTGCGCTTTATCAAAGGGCTGGATAACGTCGTTCTCCGAGGGGGGGACGTTTAACCGCCCCAACCACCTTTGGAACTACTCTTACTGCCCCAACTTGATTTAGCACGCACAGAACTGCCAAATCCACCTCGTTTGATTGTTCGAGTGACTGCTGGTTTAGGTTTAAACGCATCAGGTCTGACTTTGTAATTACGCTTACGTAAATCACCATAATCATATCCACCGGCGCCTATCCATCTGTAACGATAGGGAGAGTAAGGGGAATAAGACGTAAACATGGGTTGATACTGATAACGATTAGGAGAAAGCAGGTTGCTTAACATGTAACCGGCCATAAATGGCATAAAAAAGGAGCCAGAACTGCGTTCTACTTGGCGACATTGATTTGGCCCAAACTCACTTTCACAATCTTGTTCAGAGTTGTATTTAGGTCCGGTTCGTTCCGCTTCTGCCAAGGCTTCTTGATAAGCGGTTGCACAAACTTGTGCTTGTTCAGGGTTCTCATTGGCACAATCTTGCGCACTGGTGTATATCGTCGCTTGTTGACGATTATCCGTGCAGGCTGCTAAGAATACAGAAGCGATACCGATTGCCAAAGGTTTAGCAGAAAATTGCTTACGCATTCTGTTTAGATTTATGTGTTTACTGCGTTTACGAGTCATGCTTGTGCCTCCTAGTAGGTCATGCAAGCCGCATTGAGTAAACCAACGCCGATGGACATGGAAGCCAACATTACGCCTGCAGAGACTTCTTGATTATCAATTCTTTCCGCGATGGCGGGCATGAACGTGAAGCGCAACAATAAAAAAGCCAAGACCTGTGCGATGAGGGCAATGAAACCCCAAATAGCAAAGTCAAACTGCGACGTTGAATTGGTTACAGCACCCGATAAAGCAATACTGAAGCCGACAATAGCACCACCAAAGCCGATTGCCGCAGCGGTGTTTTTCTCTTCTTTTACAAGCTTCCATTCATCATGGGGCGTGACCCATGCGTAGACGATTTTGAATATAAATAACAGCACTATTGAAACCACAAAATAGATTGCAAAATTACCTAATCCGGCGATTGAATCCAACAATATATCCATCGATTTTTCCTTTTCTGTGTATACGTTAATTTGCTAACCGTTTATTTTTATATCGGCAGGCAAAATATCGAAGCCGGTACTGATAACAAGGCAACGATCATGGTTATTATCTACAATTTTTTCTTCAGCACAAACCAATAAGGTTTCGAAGGATTCTTGACCGATTTCTCGTTCATATAGCATAACGAATTGATCCGTTTGACTAGTATCGCCATCCAATTCAAATGTTTTCTCTGTCATTGCTACTGGAGGGGATTCCTCGCCAACAGCGTCCCAAACACGATTATACTGATTGTTTTCAATTTGATAATGAGGTTGAGAAACCTGGCCTTCGAGCAAGTCTTTCCATTGCTTGTCCGTTCCCACGGTCTGTGTATTGTAAAAGTACCATAACTTCACATCAGTGATGTGATTTTCTGTGTCGCCACCATCTAATACAACCTGTAAAAATGCATCGTCATCGGTGTAATAACGCAAAATTTTTCCACCTGTATCTAAATGGGCTTCGCCTACAGCCTGGATTAAGTGGTGTCTAGCAGCACCTTCAATCACCAATTCAGGTTCGATAAGTTTGAGTTTTAGATCATCAAGCTCGAAGGAGCCTCCTAAATATAGGCCCATTATTTCCGGCGCTGTTATTTCAGATTGCTTATCTTTTTTGGTAAACCATTTTGAAAACATGATTTCTCCGTTTTTTATCTTACCTGTTACTTGCTTTGTTACTCAGACAATAGTTGCCAATCGAAGTGATTGATGCGTTGTTCAGCAATATAAAAGAGTTTGTATTTGGGCAGGATAGTTACATCAAAATTAGGATTTAAAGTCACTTTTGCCGGAATACTTGGTTCAACAAAGCCAATGAAAGTCGCGTTATAGCGCTGTTTTAAGGTTATAAATAGTTTTTCAACAGATATCTGCTGCACGGAATCAGGTACTTCAATTGAAAATTGAGCTTGACCTTCTTGTACCGTCAATAAGTCGTGTTGCAGTAGGCTGGAGCCTGGATCAAATGCTGACTTAGCCAACATTTCAACGGCGACACTGGGGGTACATTCGATATTGGGACAATGGGTTTGCAGCAAGTCGACTAAAGATTCATCTTTAAAATAAGCAAGAAGGTGGGCGCTGTTATTTCTTTTACTACAATACAAAGAGGTGGTCATTGTGACATCATCTTCTTCATTGTCCATCACAATAACCGCAGCCTTATCCACACAAGCTCTATCCATTTCTTTATCGTTGTTAAAAGATATGACTTTGATGAATTCAATCTTGTCGGGCATTGGATTGTCGATATCAGCTTTAACACATAACACAATTTCGGGTTTATTTTCCGTTTCTGCTCGTTCTTTAAGTAGCAAGTTAAGCAGTTGAATAGTGCGTTGGCCATTCCAGCCAATTACCAAAACATGGTTTTCAAGATCTAATGGTTTCAAACCTTTCACTCCTTTTTGCCATTGCATAGACACCCAAGCCGCGATCCGCCCAAGGACTAAGGCAAATATACTCAACCCTAATGGGATGACATAAAACGAGACTATGTATTTTCCTGCACTTGTCACCGGTGACATATCACCATATCCAACGGTAGAACCGGTAACAACTAACCAATAAACAAAATCATTTACATTGAGTAGGTCATGCTCGCCAGAGGCATACAGTAAAAGCCATGTAGTTAGGGCATAAAACAAAAGCGCTAGTACAATGGTGTACCAGCGCATCTCAGAAAAGACTCGGGTGAGTACTTTACGTACCTTAAGGACTAACAGCA
This sequence comes from Aliiglaciecola aliphaticivorans, assembly GCF_054782055.1. Lineage (NCBI taxonomy): Bacteria > Pseudomonadati > Pseudomonadota > Gammaproteobacteria > Alteromonadales > Alteromonadaceae > Aliiglaciecola > Aliiglaciecola aliphaticivorans. Next base: position 7,507 of record NZ_BAAGTF010000033.1, on the reverse strand, counting down.
TTTATACGCTAACCAATTTATTCGCCTAAAATACGTTTGAGTTCATCATCAGCTGAGCTTTTTCCGCCTTTAATTCCAGCCTCAGCCAACCGCTTTTCTAAGTCAGTGGTTGAGTCGCTAGAGGCAAGTTCTTCAGCCGCCTCTAATTCTGCACTGCGCAATTTCTGTTTGTCTTGAATACGATTTAGCGATTCAGTCGCGGTTTTCATTTTACTGTTTGCGCCCATGTGTCTGGATGAAACCGCTACTTGGGCTTTTTGCACTGATTCCGTCGCCTTCACCATATCGACTTGCTGTTCCAAACGCTTCAAATTGTCTTTAGCTTGGTTAATATTGGCAGCAAGCTGTTTTTCTGATTGGGTGAATTGATCAAGAAACTCTTGTTCGGATTCCATTTCTGCGGTTAAGTCCGCAACTTTTTGTGCACAATCCAAAGCCAATTGACGGTCAGATTCAATGGCTTTACGAGCGTGCTCTTCATATTGACCAATTGATACTTTCAGGCTATCAACCTTTTGTTTTGCCAATTTACACTTTGCTAAAATTTGAGTACGTGCATGGTCTGATTTACGTAACTCTTCTTTTGCATCGCGAATCTCTTGTTCTAGAATTCGAATGGCTTGACTGTCTACAACTGATTGAGCCGCTTCTGTTGCGCCACCTTTTACCGCTGTAACTAACTTTCTCCAAACCGACATAATCTTCTCCCAAAATACCTTAATGTTTTAGTGCAAATGCTCTTGATAAGCGTCTAAGAATGCAGCCACATTGTGGAATAAAGCATCGAGTTCAATTTTGATGCTTTCTGCTTTAGATTGTGAGCTCAAGGCACCAAATGCAGTGTAATAGTCTTGTTCAGCAACTTGAGATATTCCAATAGTTGTTAACGGAAACAACATATGGGTTTTCAATATCTCTTCGTTCAAAGCTGCTTTATCTTTGACTTCTGAACTTGAAAATAAAATGGATTCGATAATAATTTGCTCTCCACTGAGTGCTAACCATGCATCTAAACCATCACCATTTCCGATCAATAAACAATTTTCTTCACGGGTGACAACAATGTTGTCGTTATCTGATAATAGGGTCTCAAGTTGATCAAGGTCCCAAGTCATATGCCTACTCTCCTGTCAGTGTAATGACTATAGTATGTTACCTTTGTAAACGAAAAAACATGATCAGTTCAAAATGAATTGTAAGTTTTTTCGCAACGAGTCGAATTGTACTGACAAATGATTTTTAATGTCAAACTTTATTTTACCTTTTTGAGTTGTATGGTTTATTTTTGTGAATTATAATTCACAAAATGGTTTATTTTTAGTGGGTGTGAAGTGGCGAAAAAACAAGATAATGCAAACTGGCGACAAGTCGTGCAGCGAATCATAAAGGCAGAAATGTCTAAACGTGGCGTGAAATACCAAGATCTCAGTGAGCGATTGAACACAATTGGTGTTGTCCAGAGTGCTGATAATTTACGCAACAAAGTAAATAAGGGGATTTTAGGTGCCGATTTACTTTTGCAAATCGTTTATGTTTTAAAAATGCGTAAAATTGAACGTGAGGATATCATTGAGATATTTGCTGACATGCAAATATCGCTAGATGAAGATGATGTTTGAAAAACAGACAAAAAAAACCCAGCTAGGGCGGCTGGGGAAACTATGTTTGGGAGAAACATCGAAAAAATAAGATGGTTACAATTTATACTGTTACAACCAGAACTCAAGGAAAAGCGAGTATGGATAAAGCGTTGCAGGTATATTTTTTAATACGTAAAATAACGAATATTAACTTACAGTTGGGCTAACCAAACGCCATGAAATTATCTGATTTCCATTTTGATTTACCTGAGCGGCTAATCGCTCGATACCCCACAGAACAAAGAACTGCCAGCAAATTACTGTGTTTAGATGGTAGAACTGGCAATTTAAAAGATACACATTTTTCTGCTTTTCTTGATTTAGTGGATGAGGGGGATTTACTTATTTTTAATAATACCCGAGTGATCCCAGCCAGATTACTTGGCAAAAAATCAACCGGTGGAAAAGTCGAAGTATTGGTTGAACGCATTATTGATGAAAAAACCGTGTTAGCCCACGTGAAGTCAAGCAAGTCACCCAAACCAGGAGCATTACTGATATTAGAAGAGCATATCCAAATGGAAATGGTGACTCGTCACGATCAATTGTTCGAATTACGGGTTGTGAATGAGGAACCTGTGCTTAGCCTATTAGAAAAATTCGGACATATGCCCCTACCTCCCTACATTGACCGACCAGATGAAGATTCTGACAAAGAGCGATATCAGACTGTTTATTCTGAAAAACCGGGTGCCGTAGCTGCGCCAACGGCTGGGTTGCATTTTGACGAGGCAACCCTTGAAGCCTTGCAACAAAAAGGGGTGAATACCGCATTTGTTACTTTACATGTAGGGGCAGGGACGTTTCAGCCCGTCCGCGTAGATAATATTCAAGACCACCATATGCATTCCGAATATGCAGAAGTACCGCAAGATGTTGTGGATGCAATTAATTTAGCCAGAGCAAAGGGAAAACGAGTTATCGCTGTAGGGACAACGTCTGTGCGTTCATTGGAGTCGGCCGCTGCAGCAAGTATTAAAAAAGGTAAGCCCCTTGAAGCCTTTTTTGAAGATACCGATATTTTTATTTATCCTGGTTATCAGTTTGAAATAGTAGATGCAATGCTGACGAATTTTCACTTACCAGAGTCCACCTTAATTATGCTAATTAGTGCCTTTGCCGGTAGAGAAAACGTGATGCAGGCGTATCAGCAAGCAATCGCTAAAGAATACCGATTTTTCAGTTATGGTGATGCCATGTTTATCGAAAAATCTTAACCGTTGACGAGGAAATCGCAGCGATAAATCCACGCATTTCGCTTATTAAGGCAACTTTCAAGCTGAAATTACCTTTTGATGATTTCAGCTTGCTCATTATTCCTTTATAATCCCCGCTGTTTTTCAGCACTGGACTGTTTTCCGGTATGCAGAAATTTTAAAAGGTTAAAAATGAAATTTGAATTAGATACAACCGATGGCAAAGCCCGCCGCGGTAGATTAACGTTTGACCGAGGTGTTGTAGAAACACCTGCTTTCATGCCTGTTGGTACTTATGGCACGGTTAAAGGGATGACGCCTGAAGAGATAGAAGAGTCAGGAGCACAGATCTGTTTGGGTAATACCTTTCACTTGATGTTACGTCCGGGTACTGAAATCATGAAACAGCATGGCGATTTACATGATTTCATGCATTGGCATAAACCAATACTCACGGACAGTGGCGGTTTTCAGGTGTTTAGTTTAGGTGATTTACGTAAAATAACCGAAGAAGGGGTCACCTTCAGATCGCCAATTAATGGCGAGAAAATACTGCTTACCCCGGAAAAGTCAATGGAAGTTCAACGTGATCTGGGGTCTGATATCGTCATGATATTTGATGAGTGTACTCCTTATCCTGCCACAGAGCCTGAAGCTCGTCGTTCCATGGAATTGTCATTACGTTGGGCGAAACGCAGTAAACAAGCCCATGAAGGTAACCCGTCAGCGTTGTTTGGGATTATTCAAGGTGGTATGTATGAAGGATTGCGTGATCAATCTTTGAAAGGTCTTGAAGATATCGGTTTTGACGGTTACGCCATTGGTGGTTTATCTGTCGGCGAGCCAAAAGAAGATATGATTCGAGTTTTGGATCATACCGCAGATAAAATTCCCGCTGAAAAGCCGCGCTATTTGATGGGAGTAGGGCGACCAGAAGACATCGTTGAAGCGGTTCGCCGCGGAATCGACATGTTTGATTGTGTTATGCCGACGCGGAATGCTAGAAATGGTCATTTATTTGTTACCGATGGCGTTATTAAAATACGCAATGCCAAACACAAAACAGATACTGGGCCTTTAGATGAGAAATGTGATTGTTATACTTGTAAAAATTATTCACGGTCATACTTACATCATTTAGACAAATGTAATGAAATACTCGGTGCTAGATTAAACACCATACACAACCTTCGTTACTATCAACGAGTCATGCAGGGGTTGCGTGACGCTATCGCTGAACAAAAGCTTGATGACTTTGTTGAAGAGTTTTACGCACAAAAAGATATGCCGGTACCGGCTTTATAACTAAAAATATATGAGGAATTTATGAGTTTTTTTATTTCTAATGCTTATGCACAAGACGCTGGCGCACAGGGCGGTGGTTTTGAAATGCTGATCTTATTGGGTGTTTTCGGATTAATTTTCTACTTTATGCTGTATCGTCCACAAGCAAAACGCGTTAAAGAACACAAAAACCTAGTTGCCTCTATTGGTAAAGGTGATGAGGTTCTTACTCAAGGTGGTATGGTGGGTAAAGTTGCAAAAGTTTCTGACGAAAAGGACTTTATTGAGATTTCGTTAAATGACAATACCAATATTGTAATTCAAAAAGGTGCAGTAACTGCTGTGCTACCTAAAGGTACAATGAAATCAATCTAACTAAATTGAAAATGGCAAACGCAAGTTTGCCTTTTTCGTTTAAGTAGAAAAGGAATAGCAAGTGTTAAATAAAACTCCCTTGTGGAAGTATATTATGGTGTTGATGGTTGTTGCCGTTTGCGCTTTATATGCCTCTCCTAATCTTTATGGTGAAGATTATGCTGTGCAGATTTCTGCGGGTCGTGACGCAGTTCTAGATTTGCCTTTGATAGATAAAGTTAATCAAGACTTAGCAGATGCGGGCATCGAGAAGAAGTCCATTGTACTTGAAGATGAGCAAATACTGGTTCGTCTTTACGATGATAGCGCACAAAGATTAGCTAACGAAACCCTCGCCAAATCACTAGGCAAAGACTACACAGTGGCGATGAATTTAGCCCCTGATACTCCTGAATGGTTGGACAGCTTAGGCGGTACACCCATGAAATTAGGTTTGGATTTACGCGGTGGTGTCCATTTCTTAATGGAAGTGGATATGAACTCGGTAATTACCAAATCCCTAACCGACATGGAAGGTGACTTTAAAACCTCATTGCGGGAAGAAAAAATTCGTTATTCACGGGTGAGTATTGTTGATGAGTCTGTGCAAATCCGTTTTCGCGATCAGGAAACCTTAGATAAGGCTGAATTTTTCCTTAAAAATCGCAACCGGGATATCACCTTAGTAGAACAAGGTGACTTAGTTCTGGTAGCTAAAATGTCAGAACAGAAGCTGTCTGAAATTCGCGATTATGCAGTAAAACAAAATATCACTATTATGCGCAACAGGGTCAACCAACTCGGGGTGGCTGAGCCTCTTATTCAGCGCCAAGGTGCTGATCGCATTGTTGTCCAGTTGCCTGGTATTCAAGATACTGCTCGGGCGAAAGAAATTTTGAATGCGACTGCTACTTTAGAATTTAAAATGTTAGATCAAGAACACGATATACGTGATGCCCTAAATGGCCGCATCCCGCCAGGCTCTGAAATCGTTGAAGATCAGCAAGGTGTGCCGCAACTACTTCTCAAAAAAGTTATGCTTGAAGGAAGTCACATCATTGATGCTAACGCGGGTGTAGATGAATATGGTATGCCTAAGGTGTCCATTTCGTTAGATTCTGCCGGTGGTAGCAAAATGTCTTTGGCCACCAAAGGCAACATCGGTAATCCTATGGCAACCGTATTTATTGAATACAAAGCGACGGGTGAAAAGAATGAAAAAGGTAAACTCATTTTTGTACCTGAACGTGAAGTCGTCAGTGTGGCGACTATTCGAGCTCAACTTGGAAGTCGATTCGAAATTACTGGCTTAGATTCACCAAAAGAAGCTCGGGATTTATCATTGTTGCTGCGTGCAGGAGCCTTGATTGCGCCCATTACTATTGTTGAAGAACGTACAGTTGGGCCTAGCTTAGGTCAAGAAAATATCGACTTGGGTATGCAAGCCATTATTTGGGGATTTGCCTTAGTATTAGCCTTTATGCTGTTTTATTATCGATCATTTGGCGTAGTAGCAAATCTTGCGCTAGCGGCCAACTTGGTCATGATTGTTGGCGTTATGTCAATGATACCCGGTGCAACTTTAACCTTACCTGGTATGGCCGGTATTGTGCTGACTGTGGGTATGGCAGTTGATGCCAATGTATTGATTTTTGAGCGTATTCGCGAAGAAATTCGTGAAGGAAGAAGCCCTCAACAAGCTATCCACTACGGTTATGATAGTGCGTTTTCTACCATCTTAGATGCGAATATCACGACCTTTATCGCAGCAATTATACTTTTTGCTGTTGGAACCGGTCCAATCAAAGGCTTTTCTATCACGTTAATGATAGGTATAGCTACCTCGATGTTTACTGCAATTATTCTAACCCGTGTAATCGTTAACGGTGTTTGGGGTGGTAAACGTCTTCAGAAACTGTCGATTTAGGAGCCGGACATGCGATTTTTTAAACTAAAAGAAAGTATTGATTTTATGTCAATGCGCATTCCCGCCATGATTATATCGGGAATACTGATTATCGGTTCGTTGGTCTCTTTGGGGGTTAATCAGCTCAATTGGGGATTAGATTTCACCGGTGGTACATTGATCGAAGTAGGCTATGATAAACCTGCTCAATTAGAACAAATTCGTTTGCAACTGGAAGCTGCCGATTTCGGTGATGCGGTAGTGCAAAACTTCGGTAGTAGTGAAGATGTGTTAATTCGCTTAGCTCCGCGTGACGGCGTAAAAGCCCAAGAGGTGGGTGATCAAGTACTGAGTACTTTGCGCAGCTCTGGTGACAATGTTGACATGCGTCGAATCGAGTTTGTTGGTCCAAATGTGGGTGAAGAGTTAGCAGAGCAAGGCGGACTTGCTATGTTGGTTGCATTGATCTGTATTCTCATTTATGTGGCAATGCGATTTGAATGGCGATTTGCTTTGGGTTCCGTTATTGCGTTGGCCCATGATGTTATTTTAACCTTAGGTTTGTTTTCAGTCTTACAACTTGAATTCGACCTCACGGTAATGGCTGCGGTATTGGCTGTAATAGGTTACTCACTCAATGATACTATTGTGGTTTCAGATCGTATTCGTGAAAACTTTCGAAAAATTCGCAAAGGTGGACCCGAAGAGATTATTAACATCTCATTGACGCAAACCTTAAATCGAACCATCATCACATCATTAACTACTATATTGGTTTTGATGGCGTTATTTTATAAAGGTGGCGCACTCATACATGGTTTCGCTACAGCGTTATTATTTGGGGTTATTATTGGTACTTATTCTTCTATTTATGTAGCAAGTTTAGTTGCATTGATGCTGGGGATCAGTCGCGAAGATTTAATGCCTACTGTTGTCGAAAAAGAAGGGGCGGATTTAGATCCTCTTCCTTAAGATTTTCGATTTTAAAAAAAGCTGGGTTTATGAAGTGACCCCCAATAGTTGGACATTCCAATTACTGGGGGTCTTTTTATGTCCAAACATCACAGAGTATTTAAGTTAAAGCTAGCGCGATTAGCGCAAGAAGAGAGTTCAAGAGTCTTAGGTTC
>NZ_BAAGTF010000032.1:0-66884 GCF_054782055.1 Aliiglaciecola aliphaticivorans | reverse complement strand
ACTTAAAAATAATAAACAACTACATTTTAAAAACGAACGAATTACGGTAGCTAAAAATCAATAAAAATAACCAGTTGAGAGCAGGTTTAGACTGCCACAACATTAATTCTCTTTAACCTCATAACGTCCGAATTTGCTGCACAAACTTGTGGCCTAAACTTTGTGAGGCACGAACAATGGCCGCGAGTTTGGGTCAGCAACATACGCTTGTTATTGCGCCACCCCACTTCACTATCGCGGCTGTGCCGCCACGAACTGTTAGCACAACAACTTGATTAAAATTATTATCCTAGACTAAACCAAACAACCAGAATACTGCAACTATTGATAAACGTTACTGTGAACTAGATTTGATAAGGCTGGTTTTGGATAGAAGGATTTAAAGTTGAATGAACCGCAGGCGAATTGCGGAAAAAAGCGCTAGTTAACTCGGAGATAAACGGTAGATATCCGCCTTTGCGCTATAACAATATTCTTAGTTAGAAAAAATCCCGATTATCACACGGAATAAATCCTTGTTTTCACGTTGTTCTTTTTTAACATAATTAGCAAGTGCCTGTACAGATTAAAAATATGCTCTTTAGGGTAGGGTTTCTCTTGTAAAAGTACAGTTTTTTACCACTTTATTGCTGTTATGCGGAAGAGTTGTCTATTCTGGTTGTTTATACAGTGCTTTTACAAGGAACGTAAAGGATATGAAATCACCATTTTTGGAAATGCTTAAAGATGAAATGTATCAGCGCCATTATGCAAAACGAACTATTCAAACCTACTTAACTTGGATAGGGAGTTACATTATTTTTCATAAAAAGCGTCATCCTGCGCAGTTACATAATGTGGAGGTAGAGCAGTTTTTATCCCATTTGGTATTGGAATTAGACGTTGCCGTATCAACCCAAAAAATTGCGTTGAACGCATTGTCTTTTTTGTATGAGGAAATTATTGAGAAACCTTTGTCGTTGAAGCTGAAATATGTGCGTAGCACTCGACAGCAGAAACTACCTGTTGTGCTAACGCAGCCTGAAATACGTAGTTTACTTAATTGTATCAATGCCAATTATAAATTGCCTGCTTCGCTTTTATATGGCAGTGGGTTGCGGCTCATGGAATGTATTCGTTTGCGGGTTAAAGATATTGATTTTGACTATAAATCTGTGCGCATTTGGAACAGTAAAGGCGGTAAACATAGGGTAGTGACCCTTGCTGACAGTTTATTATCTGATCTACACAAACAAATCATTTCGGTGGAGCAGTATTTGGACGCTGATAATGCTAATCCTGATTTTTCAGGGGTGTGGTTACCCAATAGACTACGAGTGAAGTTTAAGTCTGCAAGTAGAGAACTGGGTTGGCAGTATCTGTTTCCGTCAAAAAGGTTATCTATCGATCCGGAAACTAAAAGATTACGGCGTCATCATATCGATGAGACAGGCCTACAAAAAGCAATACGGACGGCAAGTAATACTGCGCAGATAACTAAGCATGTAACTCCTCACACCCTACGTCATACCTTCGCAACTCATCTGCTGCAATCAGGGGCCGATATTCGTACGGTTCAAGATCAACTGGGCCATGCTGATCTTCGCACCACGCAAATATATACACATATTTTGCAACGAGGTGGAAACTCTGTCATTAGCCCGTTATCTAATCTATTTTGAAAGGTATTTTTCTAACTGTTTTGTCTCTACAAACTTAAAGATATCTCGCCAGCTTAGAATACCCACCGGTTGAAAATTTACATTTATAACGGGGATACAAGAAACTCGATGTGAATTAAACATTTGAATGGCTTTGAAAAGTCCGCTGGTGGGGGGTAGGGTGACTAAGTCTCGACTCATTATTTGGTGCACCCGCTTGTTTAAACTAGCTACATCTTTTAGCGATTCAACAGCTGTATCAATATTCGGGCTAATTGCTTTTAAGTAATCTCTATCGGAGAGAATGCCCACTAGCTTGGTATTCTCAACAACAAGCAAATGATGAAAGCGGTGATTTTCAAATAATCTTTTTACCTCAGATAAGGTGCTGTCCATTTGTACACAAACTATATCTGTGGTCATGATAGTTTTGATTTTCATATCAAAGAACAACGTCCTTACGCTGATTTATATGGATTAACTATAAACCAGAGTTCACTTTTGAAACCAGTATTAATCTGCTTTTATGGTCAATTTATAATTATTACAAAAGCTTAGTTATAAAAAAACCCAGCACTTGGCTGGGTTTTGTCTAATGTTACAACAGGTACTTTTTATTTAGTTTTTCTTCTACCAAACAGAAGTAGTCCTGCGCTTAACAACAGCAATGCACTTGGTTCAGGTACCTCTGTAGCCACTTCCCATTTTACCGCAAAGAAATCTGTATCAGCTAAGCTTCCAGTTGGCCCAGTGGATAGTGATGCGTCACCGTCAAACGTGGTACCAGAAAAACCATCAGGGAAAAAGGCTATTGCTGTCACGCCGTTGTCTGCTAAGTTCCCAGAACCATTAATTATGACAGGAGTAGGACCGGTTGAATCAAAAATGGTGCTAGCTGTTAATGCCACGTCTGCCAATGAAAATAACTCGCCAAACACATCTAAGCTCAGATCAGTGACAATGGAATTGGAAAGAATTTGACCACTAGTTCCACTAAACAAACTGTCATCGAATTCTACAAAACCAGACACCCCAGCTACACCAGTTGCGTTAAATTTGATTAAAGCTGCATTTGCAAGGTTAGTGACCGTGAACAAGAAAATAGCCAGAGAAAATAGTTTTAGTTTTTTCATAAATATTCCAAAGTTGTTTAGCGTAATAGCACGCTGATCAAACGTCACTGTACAAATAACAAGCATATATTATACCATGATTAAAATAGCTATATTTCAGTTATTTAGAAAAGACCAGAAATGTAACTGTAAAAATAGTTGACGGATTGAAGGTGTTTTTGGAGAAATTTCAGATAGTGTAATGATGTTAAAGGTTACAGGATCATCATTGTAAGTTCGATTCGCTGCCTACTAACATGTACAAGCAATAAAAAACCCAGCACTTGGCTGGGTTTTTACGAATAACTAAATTCTGGTTATTTACGCAATTTCTGAATTAAACGAATTTGCGCGATGGCTTCTGCAAGTTGAGCAGCGGCTTCAGCGTAATCAAAATCAGCTCCGCCGTTAGCAATATGCTCTTCAGCTGAACGTTTTGCTTCTAAAGCAGATTGTTCATCTAAGTCTTCTGCGCGAACAGCTGTATCAGCCAAAACAGTTACTGTGCCAGGTTGAACTTCTAAAAGTCCACCAGCGATGTAGATGATTTCTTCTTCACCAAACTGTTTAACCAAACGAACCATGCCAGGATTTAACGCTGTAATTAAAGGTGCGTGTCCAGGATGAATACCTAGCTCACCTTCACTACCGGTAATCTGAATAGTTTCTACCAGACCAGAAAAAATCTTGTCTTCGGCACTTACCACATCCAGATGTACTGTCATTGCCATGGGACCTCCTATTTAGGTTTACGAAAAAACTAAGGAAAAGACGCAATATATTGCGTCTTACTTGCCTTTGGCTTTTTCAGCGGCTTCGTCTATTGAGCCAACCATATAGAAAGCTTGCTCTGGTAAGTGATCATACTCACCTGCAAGGATCCCTTTAAAGCCACTGATAGTATCTTTTAAAGATACATATTTACCTGGAGAACCGGTAAATACTTCAGCAACGAAGAATGGCTGTGACAAGAAACGCTGGATCTTACGAGCACGAGATACAGATAATTTGTCTTCTTCAGACAATTCGTCCATACCTAGAATCGCAATGATATCTTTCAATTCTTTATAACGCTGAAGAACCGACTGAACGCCACGTGCTGTGTCATAGTGCTCTTGACCAATAACCTGAGGGTCAAGCTGACGAGACGTAGAATCTAGTGGGTCAACCGCTGGGTAAATACCCAAAGAAGCGATATCACGTGACAATACAACGGTTGCATCCAAGTGAGCAAAGGTTGTTGCTGGGCTAGGGTCGGTCAAGTCATCCGCAGGTACGTATACCGCTTGGATTGAAGTGATTGAACCGGTTTTAGTTGATGCAATACGTTCTTGCAACACACCCATTTCTTCAGCCAATGTAGGCTGGTAACCTACCGCTGATGGCATACGACCTAGTAGTGCTGATACTTCTGTACCCGCTAGTGTATAACGATAAATGTTATCTACGAAGAACAGTACATCACGACCTTCATCACGGAACTTCTCGGCCATTGTCAAACCGGTTAACGCTACGCGCAAACGGTTTCCAGGAGGCTCGTTCATCTGTCCGTATACTAGCGATACTTTATCTAGTACGTTAGATTCGTTCATTTCGTGATAGAAATCGTTACCTTCACGAGTACGCTCACCAACACCGGCGAATACTGAGTATCCACTGTGCTCGATTGCGATGTTACGAATCAATTCCATCATGTTTACTGTTTTACCTACACCAGCACCACCGAATAGACCAACTTTACCACCTTTTGCGAAGGGGCAAACCAAGTCGATTACTTTGATACCAGTTTCAAGTAGTTCTACAGAACTTGATTGATCTTCGTAGCTAGGCGCTGCACGGTGAATAGACATACGCTCTTCTTCACCAATTGGGCCAGCTTCGTCGATTGGATTACCTAAAACGTCCATAATACGGCCCAATGTTTTGGTACCAACTGGAACGGTTATAGGTGCACCTGTATTTTCTACAGCTAACCCGCGGCTCAACCCGTCAGTGGTTCCCAATGCGATACTACGTACCACACCGCCACCAAGTTGCTGTTGCACTTCTAAGGTTAATCCCTTCAAGTTACCTTCGGTAACTATCAGTGCGTCATATATAGTTGGAACGGCATCTTGTGGAAATTCAATATCCACAACCGCACCAATGATTTGGACGACCTTACCTTGACTCATGTTTAGTCCTCATTAATTTTTAAACCTTTGCCTACACCGCTGCCGCGCCGCTAACTATTTCACTAATTTCTTGAGTGATAGCTGCTTGACGTGCTTTGTTGTATACCAATTGCAAATCATCGATTAGATCGCCGGCGTTATCGGTAGCAGCTTTCATCGCTACCATTCGCGCGGCTTGCTCTGACGCAGAATTCTCTACTACGCCTTGGTACACCTGAGATTCGATATAACGGACCATTAATTTTTCCAAAATTGGTTTTGGATCTGGTTCGTAAATGTAATCCCAACGATGCTTTAATTCTTCTTCATCAGACTTAGGCAAAGGTAACAATTGATCGATTCTGGGTTCTTGCGTCATGGTATTGACAAAGTCGTTGTAGACCAAAAACAAACGGTCTATTTCACCTTCGTTATACGCGTTTAACATTACGCGTACTAAACCAATAACATCTTGAACACTTGGCGAATCACCTATGCCAGATTCAGCAGCAAGTACCTTGCCTCCGAATCGGCCGAAAAAACCACATGCTTTTGCGCCTAATGCAGCGAAGCTCACTTCAACGTCTTGTTGTTGCCACTTATTGACGTCTTGGCTAACTTTTTTGAACTCGTTAGAGTTCAAACCACCACACAGACCACGGTCAGTTGAAATCACGATGTAACCAACACTTTTCACCTCGCGCTCATCCAAATATGGATGGCGATATTCAAGGTTACCGTGGGCTACGTGACCAATAACTTGTCGCATGCTTTCGGCATATGGACGGCTGGATTCCATACGGTCTTGCGCCTTTTTCATTTTAGACGCGGCAACCATTTCCATAGCACTGGTGATCTTCTGAGTGTTTTTAATACTCCCGATCTTACCTTTTATCTCTTTACCGCTGGCCATGACTTATCTCCGATTTCTCAACGTTAGGGTAGCGTTAAGCTACCCAATTGATTACCAAGTTTGTGTTGCTTTGAATTTGTCCAAAGCTTCAGTTAACTGGCCTTCAATGTCACCGTTGTAATTACCAGTGTCGTTAAGTGTTTTCATAAGATCAGCATATTCAGCGTTCATGAATGAATGTAGTGATGCTTCAAAATCCAACACTTTATTCAATTCAATGCCTTTCAAATAGCCTTTTTCAACTGCAAACAAAGAAACACCCATATCGCCCACTGAAAGCGGTGCATATTGGTTTTGCTTCATTAATTCAGTTACGCGCTCACCGTGCTCAAGTTGCTCACGAGTCGCTTCATCAAGATCAGATGCAAATTGCGAGAATGCCGCCAATTCACGGTACTGAGCCAAGGCTAGACGAATACCGCCACCTAGTTTCTTGATGATTTTAGTTTGCGCTGCACCACCAACACGAGATACCGAAATACCGGCGTTAACCGCTGGGCGAATACCCGCGTTAAACAAATCAGATTCTAAGAAAATCTGACCATCGGTAATGGATATTACGTTAGTAGGTACGAATGCTGATACGTCGCCTGCTTGAGTTTCAATGATTGGCAATGCAGTCAATGAACCCGTTTGGCCTTTTACTTCACCATTAGTGAATTTTTCTACATAAACGTCGTTTACACGAGCAGCACGCTCAAGAAGACGAGAGTGAAGATAGAAAACATCACCAGGATAAGCTTCACGACCTGGAGGACGACGAAGTAGCAATGAAATTTGACGATAAGCTACAGCTTGCTTAGACAAATCATCGTATACAATTAGAGCGTCTTCACCGCGGTCACGGAAAAACTCACCCATTGTACAACCAGAATAAGGTGCTAAGTATTGAAGTGCTGCAGACTCAGACGCAGAAGCGGCCACAACAATGGTGTGATCCATCGCGCCGTGCTCTTCTAGTTTACGTACTACGTTAGCAATAGTTGACGCCTTTTGGCCAACCGCTACGTATACACAACTTACGCCAGTACCTTTTTGGTTGATGATGGCGTCGATTGCCAAAGCAGTTTTACCTGTTTGACGGTCACCGATAACCAATTCACGTTGTCCACGACCTACTGGGATCATGGCATCAACCGACTTATAACCTGTTTGGATTGGTTGGTCTACTGATTGACGTTCGATTACGCCAGGTGCAATTTTCTCTACAGGTTCGAAACCTTCAGCATCAATTGCGCCTTTTCCATCAATAGGCTCACCCAAAGTGTTAACTACGCGACCTAAAAGGGCACGGCCAACAGGAACTTCCAAAATACGACCTGTAGATTGGACTTTCATACCTTCACGTAGATCCGCATAAGGACCCATTACTACCGCACCTACAGAATCTCGTTCAAGGTTCAATGCGATAGCATAACGATTACCAGGAAGCTCAATCATTTCACCTTGCATTACATCGGCAAGGCCATGGACACGAATGATACCGTCAGTTACACCAACAATAGTACCTTCGTTACGAGCTTCACTTTTTACATCAAACTGTTCAATTCGTTTTTTGATCAGTTCTGCAATTTCAGTGGAATTCAGTTGCATGCTCTATTTCCCCGCTATGATTGTAAAACGTCTGATAGACGGTGTAGTTTTGATCTAACCGAACCATCAATTACTGTGTCACCGGCTTTAATAATGACTCCGGCTACGATTTCAGCATCGACGTTACAATTCAGCTTAACTTTTCGTGCAAGACGTGTCTCAAGAGACGCGCTGATTTCAGACAGTTGTTTGTCACTTAATTCAACAGCAGAGGTAACCTCTACATCAATTTCTTTGTCGAATTCAGCTTTGTATTGATTAAACAACAATGCAATATCAGGTAGCGCTTTTAAGCGTCCATTCTCAGCCAAAACACCAATTAGGTTCTGACCCGCTTCGTTGAGTTGTTCACCGCACACGCTGCTAAACAATTCAGCTAGTTTTTCGGCAGCCATAGCGCTCGATAAGATGTCAGTCATCTGCTCGTTTTGTGCTACTTCACCTGCAAACTCCAGCATTTCTTGCCAGTGTGGTACAGCTTGCTTCTCAACCGCATAGTCGAAAGCTGCTTTAGCATAAGGGCGAGCAACAGTTGTCAATTCAGACATAGCTCATGTGCCCCTTATAGCTCAGCGACAAGTTTTTCAACTATGTCACTTTGTGCAGCGGCGTCGATTTCTCTCGCCAAGATTTTCTCAGCGCCAGCAACAGCTAATACTGCTACTTGCTTGCGAAGATCTTCTTTTACACGGTTGCGCTCTGCTTCAATTTCGGTTTGACCTTGCGCGATAATTTTTTCACGCTCGGAATGGCCTTTTTGCGTTTCTTCATCAACTATCTGATTTGCGCGCTTTTTGGCTTGTTCGATAATTTCAGCTGCTTGTGCTTTCGCTTCTTTTAATTGCTCACTCGCTTTTTGTTGCGCCAGCTCAAGGTCTTTTTCACCTCGTTCTGAAGCAGCTAAGCCATCAGCAATTTTTTGTTGGCGGTCTTCAATAGCGCCCATAATAGGGGGCCATACATACTTCATGCAGAACCACACGAAGAATATAAAAGCTATTAATTCGCCAATTAGAGTGAAATTGATATTCAAGTCCGCTCCTCCTAAGTTCGTTGATTACAATTGTTGTGCTTAAACAGCAAACTTCGCGCTTTCAACAAACAATAAGAATAGTGCGATAGCCACACCAATCATCGCGATAGCATCGATAAGACCCGCTACGATGAACATTTTTACTTGAAGAGTAGGCGCTAGTTCTGGTTGACGAGCAGCAGACTCTAGAAATTTACCACCCAAGATACCAAAGCCAATAGCAGGCCCTAGTGCGCATAGACCAATCAAAATACCAACAGCGATATATAGATTACCCAAGATTTCCATAGATTTTCACCTTTGTGTTTTAAGTTAAAGTTTAAAAAAAATTATAATGATAGAAATTAGTGTTCTTCACTTGCCAGACTCAAATACACGATGGTTAACATCATGAATATGAACGCTTGCAACGGAATGACCAACAAGTGGAATGCAGCCCAAATGAAGTGTAATGGCAACTGCCAAAGCCCCATGGTTCCTGCAATCAGAATAAATATCAGCTCACCTGCGTAGAGGTTACCGAACAAACGCAATGATAAAGACAAGGGTTTGGCCAATAACGAGACTAATTCAAGTATGAAGTTGAACCAGTACAACCACGGCGTGTTAAACGGATGAGCATACAGCTCCTTCATAAAGCCGCCGAATCCTTTGATTTTGATGGAATAAAATATCATCAAAACAAACACACCAATCGACAATGCGAAAGTCATGTTTACATCAGTGGTAGGCACCACTTTCATATAGGTATGTGATTGGCCCGCGGCGATAACGTCCATAGACTCGCCAGCAATTAGAGCTGCCAATGTAGGTAAGAAGTCTACCGGGATTAAATCCATTAGGTTCATTAGCAATACCCACACAAAAATAGTGAGTGCTAATGGCGCTATTAAAGGACTTTTGCCGTGATAGGTACTTTTGACTGTATTAGCAACAAATTCAACAATAATCTCGACCAATGCCTGCCACTTGCCAGGAACACCCACCGTTGCTTTTTTTGCTGCTGCACGAAAACTTAAAATAAACACCAACCCAAGAACCACAGACCATGCGAGCGTGTCGACATGAAGAGTCATAAACCCTTCTCCGACAGTTGCATTGGTCAAATGGTGCTGAATATAACCGCTAATGGTTAGTTCGCCACCCGATCCTGCCATTTTTCCATCCAAATTGTAAAAGTTAAAGATACTGGTATTTCATCTCGTCAGTGACCTTTAAGAAGGACGCTTAACGCGATGTAAAAAACTGATTATTGGCCACTGGGCCATCATCGTTATCAGATAAGTGACTAATAACGGCAAAAATTCTACTTCTGACCATTTGAATGCTAAAGAGAATAAAATAATGGTCAAAAAGAATTTAATTTTACTGCCTTTGTTAAAACTCCGTACTACCATCTTATTTTGCGTGGCACCGGCATATCGAAACGCATAGAAAGCAAAAACACAAGCTGGAATTAGACAGGTAATACCACCGTATAAAGCTGAAATTCCGCTGTTTTGGCCTTTAAAAATCACAAAAAAAATGGTACATAAAATGGCGATAATACTTTGATAAACCAGTACTTTTCTAGCCAACTGTCGACCTTCGGTAGTTAAGCTAGTAGCCAATTTAGTCCTCTGTGCGTTCAAACCTCAACAAAAAGCGCCAAAATTATACTGTTTTATCGCAAATATTCAACCATTAAGCGTGTTTTGTTGTGTTATTTGTATTAATTCATAGTTAGCTACAAAATTAACCACTAATCTGGGGATATTACTCGGCTTTTTTATCTTTAAAATAGCACTTTGGTAGGAAAATTAAGGGACTTTATGTAGTTTTAAAGATGAACGGTCGTTTTATCACCCAACCCTGTAGCATTGACTTTAGTCCATGAAAAACCAACATTAGAAACCATCGGGGCTAAAGCCCCAACCTACAACTAGGCTATTCAAATCCCGTAGCATGGACTTTAGTCCATAATAAACCAACATTAGAACTTATCGGGGCTGAAGCCCCAACCTACAACTTGTTTATTCAAATCCTGTAGCATGGACTTTAGTCCATAATAAACCAACATCAGAACTCATCGGGGCTGAAGCCCCAACCTACAACTAGGCTATTCAAATCCTGTAGCATGGACTTTAGTCCATAATAAACCAACGTTAGAAACCATCGGGGCTGAAGCCCCAACCTACAGCTGGTTTATTCAAATCCTGTAGCATGGACTTTAGTCCATGAAAAACCAAGATTAGAAACCATCGGGGCTGAAGCCCCAACCTACAGCTAGTCTATTCAAATCCCGTAGCATGGACTTTAGTCCATAATAAACCAACATTAGAAATCATCGGGGCTGAAGCCCCAACCTACAGCTAGTCTATTCAACCTTGTAGCATGGACTTTAGTCCATGAAAAACCAACATTAGAAATCATCGGGGCTGAAGCCCCAACCTACAGCTAGGTTATTTGATATGACTTAAAATCCCATCCAATTCGTCTAAACTTGAAAAATTAATGGTGACCTTGCCTTTACCTTTGGCATTGTGGGCAATACTAACGGGCGCACCTAAATTTTCTGATAGCTTACTTTCCAAACGCTGAACATCGGGATCAACCTTTTGCTCAACTTTTTCTTTAGGTGGCTCTAAGAATTTACGCACTAAACTTTCGGTATCGCGAACGGTTAACCCTTTGCCCGAAACCGTTTGCGCTGCTTCGGTCTGCATATCACCTTGCAAAGCAAGCAAGGCACGAGCGTGACCCATTTCAATATCACCGTGTTCTAATAATAACTTAACGTCTTCATTTAAATTGTTCAGGCGTAACAAGTTGGTTACTGTGGTTCTGGATTTCCCCACTGCTTCGGCCACTTCTTGGTGGGTCAATTCAAATTCGGTCATAAGCCGATCAAGTGCTTGCGCTTCTTCCATCGCATTTAAGTCTTCACGCTGAATATTTTCTATCAACGCGATAGCAACAGCCGCTTCATCGGGCACATTTTTGATAATACAGGGAACCACATCAAGCTTAGCTAATTGAGATGCGCGCCAACGACGTTCACCGGCGATAATTTCGTATTTGTCTTCACTAATTTTGCGAACAACAATAGGTTGAATAATACCTTGGGAATGAATTGACGATGCCAAATCATCTAATGCTTCAGGAGACATATCTTTACGAGGTTGGTATTTTCCAGCTTGCAAAAACTCAATGGGCAGTTTTTGCAATTCACTGCTGCGTTCCGAAACTTCCGTTTCTTGTTTAGCACTGCTCGTAGCCAACAGCGCATCCAATCCTCTGCCTAATCCTCTTTTTTTCGTCGACATGTCAACTATTAACCTTTTTCTTAACTAGCTTCTTTTAAGATCTTATTACGACGGCGCAATATTTCACCGGCCAAAGCCAAGTAGGCTTTCGCTCCCGTAGAAGATTTATCGTAGTACATGGCTGGCGCGCCAAAACTGGGCGCTTCTGCCAATCTCACATTGCGGGGAATAACCGTGCGGTAAACTTGTTCGCCAAAATGTCGTTTAAGTTGTTCAGAAACATCATTGGCTAAGCGATTACGAGGATCATACATAGTTCGAAGCACGCCCTCAATTTTTAAATCGGGATTTACCACTGATGCTAACTTCTTAATTGTGTCCATTAACGCAGTTAAGCCTTCCAATGCATAATATTCACATTGCATAGGTACCAGCACAGAGTCGGCTGCTGCCATGGCATTTACGGTTAATTGACTTAACGAGGGAGGGCAATCAATAAAAATATAGTCATAATAATCACGCACTGGCGCTAATGCATTGCGCAAGCGGAGTTCTCTGGCAAACACTTCCATCAATTTGATTTCTGCTGCAGTTACATCACTATTTCCGGCAATTAAATCGTATTTACCAGATGTTTCTTTGATGATGACTTCTGTTGCAGGTTTATCTTCGATGAGAAGTTCATAACAAGTGGAATCAACTTCATATTTGTCGATGCCACTTCCCATTGTTGCATTACCTTGCGGATCTAAGTCGATCAATAGCACTTTTCGTTTAGTAGCCGCCATTGACGCTGCAACATTAACTGCTGTAGTCGTTTTCCCAACGCCGCCTTTTTGATTTGCTATCGCAATGACCTTAGCCAACTTTCCCGTCCGTTTTTCTGTAAATTTAGGTATTGATTAAAGTAGTAGGCACTAACTAACTTTTCTGATTTTTATCAGATGACGTTCGCCTTCAAGTACTGGAATATCTAACTTAATAGATTCTAACACTTCAAATCCCTCAGGTAGAAGCGCTATTTCTTGTTCTGGATATTGACCTTTCAACGCAAGAAACTCACCTTGTGAATCTACCAGATGTTGACACCAGTGCAACATATCTTTTATCGACGCAAATGCTCGACTCAATACCCCATCAAGTGGAGTATCACTGGAATACTGCTCTACACGGGATTGAACGGGTTCTATATTTTTTAAATCTAATTCAAATGCCGCTTGTTTCATAAAGCGAACACGTTTACCTAAACTATCCAATAACACAAAATGTTTATCAGGATGCATAATTGACAATGGGATTCCAGGCAAGCCAGGCCCTGTACCCACATCAATATAGTGACTTCGGTCAAGATGGGGGGCTACCACAATAGAATCGATAATGTGTTTGATTAACATCTGCTGTGGTTCCCGCACAGAGGTTAAATTATAGGCTTTATTCCACTTGTTCATCAGTAGCACAAAATCGACTAAGCTTGCCCGTTGCTGCTCACTCACTTCTATAGGCAAAGCCTGAACTGCACGGTCAAACGCTAACAATAAACTGCTTTTAAGTTCGTTCATTAGGCACTTTGTAAGTTGCTGTTATTATCTTTACGCAACAAACCCTGTTTTTTCAGATGGACTAATAACAGTGAAATTGCCGCTGGAGTAATACCCGATATACGCGTAGCTTTACCAATAGTTTCCGGTCGAGTCTCGGTTAACTTAGCTACCACTTCGTTGGATAAACCAGAAATAGTACTGTAATCGAAATCCATTGGTAACAAGGTGTTTTCATGACGCAAACTCTTTGCGATTTCATCTTTTTGACGTTCAATGTAACCGGCATACTTAATTTGTATCTCAACCTGTTCAGCAGCTTGTGGATTTTCCAAAGCCGGACCTAATCCTTCAATTTTCATTAATTTTTGATAAATCATTTCAGGACGACGGATCAGATCTTCTAAGGAATGCTCACGGCTCACTGGATTTTTCAACAATGGATTTAACGTGTCTACAGCTGGGTGATTTGGATGGATCCAGGTACTTTTAAGACGTTGTTTTTCTTGTTCTATGGCTTCCATTTTTTGATTAAATGCCGCCCAACGAACATCATCAACCAATCCTACTTCACGACCTTTAGCGGTTAAGCGAACGTCGGCATTATCTTCTCTTAACAATAATCGATATTCGGCACGACTAGTGAACATTCTGTAGGGTTCTTTGGTTCCCATAGTCGCAAGATCGTCAATTAGCACACCTGCATAGGCTTCATCTCGGCGCAAAATAAGTGAGTCTTTTTCTTGTACTTGCAGTGCTGCATTAGCTCCAGCGAGTAATCCTTGTGCACCGGCTTCTTCATAGCCAGTTGTACCGTTTATTTGGCCGGCGAAAAACAAACCTTGGATAAATTTCGTTTCTAAGGATTGTTTTAAATCTCGGGGATCAAAAAAGTCGTACTCAATGGCATAACCTGGTCGGATAATATGCGCGTTTTCAAATCCTTTAATTGATCGCACCAGATCAAATTGCACATCAAATGGCAAGCTGGTGGAGATCCCATTGGGATAGATCTCAATGCTGTTTAAACCTTCTGGTTCAACAAAAATTTGGTGGGAATTTTTATCTGCAAAGCGATTAATTTTATCTTCAATTGATGGACAATATCTTGGTCCAATTCCTTCGATCACCCCGGTATACATGGGAGATCTGTCTAAGCCACCACGAATAATATCGTGGGTTTTTTCATTTGTATGGGTGATATAACAAGAAATTTGGCGTGGATGATCTTCCACTTTTCCCATAAAAGAAACCACGGGAAGAGGTGTATCCCCTGGCTGTTCTTGCATTGCATCATAGTTCAATGTACGAGAGTCTAAACGGGCTGGAGTGCCGGTTTTAAGGCGATCGACCCTAAATGGTAACGCCCTTAGTCGATCAGCCAAAGCGATCGAAGGGGGATCACCAGCTCGTCCACCCTTATAATTTTCCATGCCAATATGGATGGTTCCACCTAAAAATGTACCTACCGTTAGGACAACTGTTTTGGCTTTAAATTTTAACCCCATTTGCGTGATCACACCGCTAACACGATCATTTTCAACGATCAGATCATCACAAGATTGTTGGAAAATAGTCAGGTTTTCTTGGTGTTCTAGGGTGGCTCTAATGGCTAATCGATATAGGGATCGATCTGCTTGAGCACGGGTCGCTCTCACCGCTGGCCCTTTGCTAGAGTTCAATGTACGAAATTGAATACCGGCTTTGTCAGTTGCTAAAGCCATTGCACCACCAAGTGCATCGATCTCTTTTACCAAATGTCCTTTGCCGATCCCGCCTATGGCTGGGTTACATGACATTTGGCCAAGTGTTTCAATATTGTGAGTAAGCAATAAGGTTCTCACTCCCATACGCGCAGCAGCAAGGGCAGCTTCAGTACCAGCGTGGCCTCCACCGACTACAATCACATCAAATTCTTGTTGATAAAACATAAATGCCTCGAATTTCGCTTACTCGCGTATGAACTTTAAACACCGAAGATCATAAGATCGATCGTCGTTTAAAAAAGGGCGCGTATTTTATACTTATTTAAAGCTAATTGAAATGCCTAAAATTCATGCAGAGTTAGAAATATTAAGGTTTGTGTATTAAATAATTTGTTAGATCTCGAGGGATCTCTTCGTCACTAATCTTTATGATCTATTTATCTATTTAGATTACTTTTATTATTATTAAGCAAGCAATGATCTGTTAGTAAGGCGTTTTTTAGTAATTAAATCAGTTGGTTATTGGCGATCGCAAGCTGTGATCAAGAGTTGATCAATTGCGTATAATATGTGGATAAATAGCGATCTTATCCACAAGGGCGATCTTCTATTTTTCTGTCCAGTTGATAACCTCAGGATATACAGGGTTTATACATAAAGTTATACACAGCCTAAATTGGCCTATTTACCCCTAAAAAAGATCGGTTTTTATTTTAGATCAGATCGATTTATTGGAAATTTAGGAGGTTCGATCGCATTTTTTTGCTGTTGATCAGATTTAAAACTATCAATCACCGGGGTTAAAACCCCAACCTACAGATATATTCTAAATTTGTAGCATGGACTTTAGTCCATGGACCTCCCTAAAACTTAATCAAATTAAATTATTCTTGGTTTAAACCTTTTGCTTGGAGATTGCGACTCACTATTTAACGAAAACAACCAAGAGAAAGCCATGTTAACCAATAATTCTAAATTACTGACCCTGTTATCAGTGTTATTTTTACTGCTGAGCTTTAATCTATCCGCAAGAAACATTAATGAAAGCATTGATGTGGAAAATGGTGGCAAACTATTTCTTCGTACCGATGTGGGTCGTTTAATTGTCGACACCCATAATAGAGACACAGTGCTGTTGGAGGTGGACATTAAAGGTGATGATGCCGATGAACTCGAAGTTACCCATGATGTAAACGGTAAGAGTGTTCATATAATCGGTAAAATGAACAATCTTAAAAAGTGGGGTTGGAATAGGGATGTACGGGCTGAATTTAGAATAACCCTTCCTAAAAACTTTGATTTGGAGCTAGATACGTCGGGCGGCGCTATTGATATAGATGATCTAATTGGGGATATAGAGGCCCATACTTCAGGTGGCCATATTAATGTTGGCAACATTACTGGTGATGTAGTTTTAAATACTTCAGGTGGATCAATTAAAACCAAAGAAATTAACGGTGAAATAGAAGCTCACACCTCCGGGGGGAGTATTCGTGTCACCATGACTAAGCAACCGAATAAAGATGCAGAGCTATCAACTTCTGGTGGATCTATTACTGCATATTTACTTGATACATTGGCTATTGATATCGACGCTTCAACGAGTGGGGGCAGAGTGCGTTCCGAGTTTGATGTGGACGGTAGAGTTAAAAAACAATCTATCCGCGGCGAAATAAATGGTGGCGGCCCCACCTTAGAGTTGCATACCAGCGGGGGCAGTGTTTCCATTAAAAAGTTGTAATATAAGCTTTAATCTATCAATCATTGGGGTTAAAGCCCCAACCTACAGATGGATCTTCATCTAGGTATTCCCAATATTAAACCCCACCAAACTTTATTGGTTAAATTATTAACCTTTATAGCTAAATGGTCTAATCAAAATTATAAAAAATCATCCTACTTTTTACTTTTTTACCTAAACTCTTTTAACAAATATTAAATTAACATCGTGATAACGATATTTATAATATTTACTTTAAAAACAATAATTTAATTTGGTTTCTTGTTGGTTTTAATCGCCATATTAATTAACTAATGAAAATTAATTGTTAATTAAAGGTTGACTAAATTACTCTTATTTAAGAATATGCTCAAACAGTGAGCATATAACCAAGAGTATTCATTGGCTCATTTGTTATTTTTAATGCCCATATATTTTGGCGAAAAACGAATGTGATTTGGAAACAAAAACATTCAAAAATTTTAATAATTAAAAACCAATCTGTAACTAAATTAGAGAGTTCACAATGTTTAAAAAAATTCATAAAACACCAGTTTTGTTAGCCAACACGAAGGAATCTAATTCGACCAATTCGAATATCAATGGAACTGAGCGCTTTTTCGAATCTAAATCACGAACTTTAACATTTGGCAAAATGAGCCTGCTCACTGCAGCAATAATGACAGCCTCTATTCCTGCTCAGGTAAATGCCGCGGAATTTCTGGATGGTTTAGCGGAAGTAAATTTCTTAGCGATGTAAAACTATCAAGCTATTCAGGCAAAAGAAGGGGCTTTCCGACCCGTTGATGAAGAGCAATCTTCAGGATTTGGCCGTCTCAGAGTTAACTTGATGTTTAAATTTCACGTTAATGAATATATTGCTGCTGATGTAGATATTGCCGAAGAACCTAATGATTTTGGTAATAACGGCGACAGAGATTTTTCTTTCCACCAAGATTATGCGGGTATCGAATTTGAACTTCTCGGACTTTCCGGTATGGCAAGTGAAGATTCTAACCTAACCCTTCGTGTAGGTAATATTGGTGGTTCTCCGTTTCAATTCAAAGGTTTCCAAGACGGTGCTGATAACCAAGGAAATGCTTTAATTGGTAACGGAATAACTGATTACGCTACTGCAGAAAATGGCGCGCAATTGAGTTATAGCAAAACCTTAGATAGCGGCATGATCCGCGCGTACAACGTAACGGGTCACATAACCACGTCTAGTTTCGGTGAAGCTTTCCAAGAAGACAGAGGTTTTAACTATCGTCTGCAAGGTACCTTAGAGTTTGCTGGTGGCTTTAAAGCCGGTTTGAATTTTCTACAGGCTAATCAAGGAGACCAACTACGTTTTGAAAATGGTGTTGCTAGCCTGGATGGGTTAACTACAACTAACTATCGCTTCGGTGATGGTGAAAACTACAATTTCTCTGCTTCTCCATCTAGCGAACGCGACACCCATGTTGGTGTAATGCCGGGCCTTGATCAGTCAATAATGCAAATAAACTTGGCCTATCAGCCATCACCAGAAACCAGCGTAATTTTCATGCTCGGTAAAGCGAAAGATGACTATACATTTGCTGATTCTGCAGGTAACGCAGTGCCAGGCATTACCTACTTTGGTGTCGATGGTGTAGCAGATCCTTCTGGTACGACTTTTGATTCAGTTAGTGTAATTAAAGGTGAATCTTCGGTTAAGTACTACACTTTTGAAGCACAACACTATTTTATACCTTAAAAATTCTATGTCGCTGCTCGCTATGCAGAAGCTGAGAATACCTCAGATCTTATCGAGCAAACAGACAACACCGTTGAACGTTTACAAGTTGCAGCTGGTTATTGGTTCAACGATAGAACTTTGTTAAAAGTTGAATATGTAGACCAAGATGAAGGCGCAAATTCAGGTGGTCAAATTGGCACTGGCTTTGACGGTTTCACTTCTGAAATTTCAATTAAGTTCTAGGTCTTTAACCTAAGAAGAGTCATTAACGTAAAAATAGAAGGGCCTCGTTTAGTTAACTTAAATGGGGCAACAAGTATTCAAAATAAGGGGTATACCCGATGTTAAAAAAACTATCTATATTAGCTTCTGTCTGTATGACACTTAGCACAGTGGTAAGTGCTGAAACTATTACCATTGCTACTGTTAATAACGGCGACATGATCACTATGAAAGAATTAAGTAGTGATTTCGAAAGTAAAAATCCTGGTATCAACTTGAAGTGGGTCACACTGGAAGAAAATATTCTCCGCCAACGAGTGACCACAGACGTTGCCACAAGCGGTGGGCAATATGATGTGATGACCATAGGTACATATGAAGTACCCATTTGGGGAAAGCAGGGTTGGCTTAAAGAGTTAGATAACCTTGGTGAAGACTATGATGTTGAAGATCTGCTGCCTGCCATAAGAAGTGGTTTATCGGTAGACGATAAATTGTTCGCTGCGCCTTTTTATGGTGAAAGTTCAATGGTGATGTATCGAACTGATCTAATGGAAAAAGCCGGTCTTAGCATGCCTAAAAAGCCTACTTGGGAATTTATTCGCAAAGCAGCAAAAGCAATGACCGATAAACAAGGGGGCGTGTATGGGCTTTGTTTACGTGGTAAAGCTGGATGGGGAGAAAACATTGCACTCATCACTGCTATGTCTAACTCATTTGGCGCTCGCTGGTTTGATGAAAACTGGAAACCTCAATTTAATACCAAAGCCTGGCACGATACCCTGCAATACTATGTCGATGTGATGCAAGAGTTTGGTCCTCCGGGATCGTCTGCTAACGGGTTCAATGAAAATTTAGCATTATTTCAAACAGGTAAATGTGGAATTTGGATAGATGCCACTGTAGCCGGTGCATTTGTCACAAATGAAACTGATTCAGAAGTTGCTGATAAGGTCGGTTTTGCTCTTGCGCCTGATATGGGCCTAGGTAAACGCGGCAATTGGTTATGGGCTTGGACATTAGCTATACCCTCAAGCAGTAAAAAATCTGACGCGGCTATGAAGTTTATCAGTTGGGCCACATCCAAAGACTACTCAGCTTTGGTGGCTGACAAAAAAGGATGAGCGAAAGTACCTCCAGGCACACGCGCCTCTTTATACAACAATCCTCAGTATATGAGTGAAGCGCCTTTTGCTCAAATTACCTTGGATTCAATACAGTCTGCTGATCCGAAAAATCCGACAGTAGATCCTGTTCCTTATGTTGGTGTGCAGTTTGTTGCTATTCCTGAATTTCAAGGAATAGGTACGGCAGTAGGTCAACAGTTTACGGCAGCGCTTACTGGTCAAATGACCGTAAAACAAGCTTTAGCAAGTGCACAACGCTTAGTTGAGCGTGCTATGCGCAAAGCGCGTTATCCAAAGTAAGTTTATTTAGTTACGCGGGTAAGTGTGAATCGCTTACCCATATTTTTTGCTTGTAAGAGGTCTAGGTTATGGCAACAACACAATCTCGTACTTTGGCTAGAATAATGCTATTTCCATCAGTCATTTTGTTGTTGGCGTGGATGATAGTGCCCCTGTGCATGACGTTATATTTCTCTTTTTTGGATTACAATCTTCTCATTCCCGGAAATAATGATTTCGTTGGTTTTCTCAACTACGAATTTTTCCTTACTGATCCCGCATTTATCGAGTCTTTTTTTAATACCCTTTGGTTAGTTGGTGGTGTGTTATTAATTACCATCTGTGGCGGAATAGGTTTAGCCATATTACTAGACCAAGCTATTTGGGGTCGCAACTATGTACGCATAATGGTTTTGGCACCGTTTTTTGTTATGCCTACGGTTTCCGCTTTGGTGTGGAAAAATATGTTTATGAATCCGGTCAACGGATTGTTTGCACACTTTGCAAATTGGTTAGGCTTTGCGCCGGTTGACTTCTTTGCACAAATTCCATTGTTATCAATCATTATTATTGTTTCATGGCAATGGTTACCCTTCGCTGCATTAATTTTGCTAACAGCAATTCAGTCTTTAGATCGTGAGCAATTAGAAGCCGCTGATCTTGATGGTGCAGGGCCCTTTAGTAAATTTTATTATATTGTTTTACCCCATTTATCACGCGCAATCACCGCAGTTATATTAATCGAAACAATCTTTTTATTATCAATATTTGCGGAAATACTGGTTACCACCAGCGGTGGTCCAGGGTATGCGTCAACCAATATTACCTATTTGATTTATACCCAATCATTACTTCAATTTGATGTTGGAGGAGGCTCTGCGGGAGGTATTGTAGCGGTAATTATCGCCAATATAGTCGCTATCTTCCTTATGCGTCTAATCGGCAAGAACTTGGAGGATTAAGTGATGGCTAACAAAAACAGTAATAAATCAAAAATAATTTATACCCTTTTAGCGTGGACCATAAGTGGAATGATATTTTTCCCCATTTTGTGGACCTTAATTACGAGTTTTAAAACAGAAGCTGAAGCGATTTCCGCTAGTCCAAGTTTATTCATGTTTGATTGGACACTTGTGAATTATTCCGATGTTTTAAATCGTTCTCCGTACTTCGACCATTTCTGGAACTCAGTTGTTATCTCTGTTGGTTCTAGTTTGTTGGGACTGCTAATTGCAATTCCAGCCGCTTGGTCAATGGCCTTTGTACAAAATAAACGTACTAAAAATTTATTGATGTGGATGTTATCAACCAAAATGCTACCCCCGGTGGGAGTATTAATTCCAATTTATTTGTTGTTTCGGGACTTTTCCTTATTAGACACTAAGTTGGGTTTAGTGATTGTAATGACGTTGATTAATTTACCTATTATGGTGTGGATGCTTTATACCTACTTCAAAGAAATCCCCCATGAGATCCTCGAAGCTTCTCGTATGGATGGTGCCGGTATTGTAGAAGAGATATTCCATGTACTTTTGCCAATCGCCTTGCCTGGTATTGCATCAACATTATTACTCAACGTGATTTTAGCGTGGAATGAGGCCTTTTGGACGCTCATTTTAACTGCCGCCAATGCTGCACCTTTAACTGCTTTTATCGCAAGCTACTCTAGTCCAGAAGGATTATTTTACGCCAAGTTATCAGCTGCATCAGCGATGGCCATTGTCCCCATTCTTATTTTGGGATGGTTTAGTCAGAAACAATTAGTGCGCGGATTAAGTTTCGGCGCGGTTAAATAGGAGATTTAGAAATGGGCAGCATTACTTTAAAACAAGTGACGAAAAGCTTCGGCGACGTGAATGTAATTAAGCCGTTGGACTTAGAAATAAAAGACGGTGAATTTATCGTTTTTGTGGGTCCCTCTGGTTGTGGTAAATCCACATTACTGCGAATGATTGCGGGCTTAGAAGATACCAGTAGTGGCAACATTGAAATTGATGGAAATGATGCAACAAAAACGCCACCAGCGAAACGCGGTTTGGCAATGGTATTTCAATCTTATGCCTTGTATCCGCATATGTCGGTTCGCAACAATATAGCTTTCCCGTTGAAACGGGCTAAGGTTGCACCTGCTGAAATTGAAGCAAAAATTGCATCTGCAGCAAAGATTCTTAATCTGGGTGACTATTTAGATCGTAAACCTGGTCAACTCTCTGGGGGTCAGCGTCAACGGGTGGCAATTGGCCGCGCGATTGTTCGTCAACCCTCTGCGTTTTTATTTGATGAACCTCTATCAAATTTAGATGCGTCTTTAAGAGTCAACATGCGTCTTGAAATTTCTGAGTTACATAAAAGTTTAGCAACAACCATGATTTATGTGACCCATGATCAGGTTGAAGCCATGACCATGGCTGATCGTATAGCCGTATTCAACGGTGGTGTTATCGAACAAGTTGGTACTCCTATGGAGTTATATCGAAACCCAGTTAACCGTTTTGTCGCTGGGTTTATCGGCTCACCAAAAATGAATTTTATCGATGTTAAACCTGTTGATGGCGATCCCACTCGAAGTATAGGTGTGCGTCCAGAACATTTAAAAGTGACCCAAGAGCAGGGCTTATGGACAGGAAAAGTGGGGGTGATAGAACACCTTGGTTCTGAGACGTTTTTGCATGTTCACGTAGATGGTGTGGGTACTTTAACCATTAAAGATGATGGAGAGTGTCCATTACAATATGGCGATCAGGTCAATCTTACTGCGTCACAAAATAAAATTATGCATTTTGATAAAGAGGGTGTGACCTTAGCGTCATTATCGTGGGGCGACAATGCTGTAGTTGCTCAATAATAGTTGGCGAGTTTAGCGGCCATTATTGACTGCTAAACTCGCATTTTAACGGATAAATTCTTATGGCAATTCAACTGAGTTATCAAACACTTGCTGAACTACCAAAAAATATAGGTAAACCCAATTACTCTAGGGATTCCTTGTCAGCAGGGATTGTGCATATTGGTGTTGGCAACTTTCATCGCGCTCATCAAGCTATGTATTTACATCAGTTGTTCAACAAAGGTGAAGCACTAGATTGGGCAATTCGAGGAGCTGGAACTAAATCTTATGATGCAATTATGCGTGATAAACTCGAGCCGCAAGATTGGTTAACAACCGTTGTAGAATTAGATAGCGATGGGTTAACCGCACAAGTTTGTGGCTCGATGATTGATTTTATTGAAAATGATGAACAAAGTGTCATTCAAGCCTTATGTAGCAGTGAAATACGCATAGTGTCGTTAACCATTACTGAAGGCGGTTATTTCATGGATGACAAAACCGGTGGCTTCAATATTAGTCATCCGGAAATTCAACAAGACATCAACAATTTTAGTCATCCAAAAACAGTGTTTGGTATCATTATCAAAGCATTGCAGTATCGTCGAGACAATCATATACCACCGTTTACGGTTATGTCCTGCGACAATATTCCCCACAATGGTCTGGTGACCAAACGGGTTGTTTCCCAAATGGCCGATAAAATTGATCAACAATTGGCAGATTGGATTGAGAAAAATGTCTCTTTTCCTAATTCAATGGTAGATTGCATTACCCCTGCCACATCCAATCTGGAACGCGAAAAATTAACTAGTTTGTTTACTATTAATGACAATGCTCCGGTTTTTTGTGAACCTTTTCGTCAGTGGGTAATGGAAGATGACTTTGTTAATGGCCGACCACCGTTGGAAGAGGTTGGGGTAGAATTTGTTGACGATGTTGAGCCCTTTGAGTTAATGAAATTACGCATACTCAATGGGGGGCATGCGGCAATAGCGTACCCTGCAGCCTTGTTAAATATTACGTTTGTCCATGAAGTGATGGCAAACAAGTTGATCAGTAACTACCTTAAAAAATTAGTTATTGAAGAGATTATTCCAACTTTAAATGACGTACCTGGTGTGAATTTTAATCAGTATTTTTCGTTAATTGAATCGCGCTTTTCGAATCCAGAAGTACGAGATACAGTACCAAGATTATGCCAGGATGCCTCCAATCGTTTACCCAAATTTATTTTACCTATTATCCAGGCCAATTTAAGCCAAGGAAATGATTGCAAAGGTCTAGCCTTAGTGATTGCTCTGTGGTGTCGTTTATGCGCAAAGGCAGCTGATCCTCAAAGTTCTATCACACTTCAAGATCAACAAGCTAAAAGATTGATAAATCAGGCAATATTAGCGAAAGATAATCCATCTATATTTTTGCAAATGCATGATATATTTGGGACACTTGGTGATCAAGATGTCTTCGTTCAACATTTTTCTAATTGGTTGAACCTATTATGGGATGTCGGTACTTCTAGTACGCTAAAGCATTATTTGTCGTAATCTTCTTAAATGGTAATACTGTCATGTCTCAAATCAACACGTCGCTTTCACGCTCCTCAATAGAATTGGTTATTTTCGATTGCGATGGAGTATTGATCGATAGTGAAATTTTAAGTAAACGGGTGTTGCTTGAAATGCTTGACGATCTTGGTGTGAGTATTTCAGATAGTTACTTCGATTCTTATTTTTTGGGGCAAAGCTTTAAGTCTGTCACTGAAAGGGTGCTAATTGATTATTCTGTGCAGTTAACAGAGCAGTTTAGGGCTAATTATTTAGAGGCCTTGTTACAGGTGTTTGCTGAAGAGTTAGTTCCTACTGATGGCCTTAAAGAGATGTTATCCCAGTTGAATATTACCAATTGTGTAGCCACTAGTAGCAGCCCACAGCGGGTAAAATTTGCATTAAATACCATAGGCTTGACGGACTATTTTGCTGAAAGAGTAACGACGTCCTCGGAAGTGAAAAACGGTAAGCCTGCTCCCGATATATTCTTACATGCTGCATCCAAGTTTGCGGTTGAGCCAGAAAACTGTTTAGTGATTGAAGATTCCCAGGCGGGAATTCAAGGCGCGCTAGCGGCAAATATGCAGGTGCTAAAGTATGCCGGTGCTAGTCATCTGAAAGATAAAGGCTTACTCGATGTGGATGTGGAAAATAACGTAGCAACAATTTTTGATTGGCAGCAATTATTTGAATTGGTTCCTTCACTTAATTCAACCAAACCAATCGCGAGTTAGAAGAGGTAAAAGTGGTTAAGTTAACAAATGCTGAAATGCGTAAGCTAGATGAAGCAGCAAGAGCGGGTTGGTTGTATTATGTTGCTGGTAAAACCCAAGATGAAATAGCTAAAAAACTGAATGTTTCACGGCAGTCTGCCCAACGTATGGTGGCACTATCTGTAAGCAAAGGGTTAATTAAGGTGCGCTTAGATCATCCCATTGCTAAGTGCATGGACTTGGCGGTTAAACTCAAAGATCGCTTCGGATTAATTAGTTGTGAAGTGGTGCCTAGTGATGATTCGGATTCAACTTTAGGATTAGCCCAAGCGGGCGCTGATGAAATTGAAAAGTTCTTAAAATCCAGTCAACCTAAAGTTCTCGCCATGGGAACGGGGCGCGTATTACGGGCTTGTGTGGATGAACTGTCATCATTGGACTGCGAACAACACAAAATAGTCGCTTTATTGGGGAATATGGCGTTAGACGGTTCAGCGTCCCCCTACGATGTTGTGGTGCGCATGGCGGAGCATATCAAAGCGAAACATTATCCAATGCCATTACCAGTGTTACCTCGCAGCAAAGAAGAGAAAGAGCAATTACACTCCCAGCACAATATAGCCAGTAATTTAGCTTTGGCTGCTAGTGCTGATGTCACTTTTGTGGGGATTGGTAATCTTGGTATTAATTCGCCATTGATGTTAGACGGTTTTATAACTAAAGATGAACTCAAAGATTTACAGAAAAAAGGTGCGGTGGGGGAGATCATTAGTTGGGTGTTTGACCGAAATGGTAAGTTATTAGATTGTGCAGTGAATGATAGGGTCGCCAGTACACCGTTGGCTGTAAGCTCTGATAAACCGGTAATTGGTATTGCTGCCGGTCAAGATAAAGTTGATGCTATCTTGGGCGCCCTTAGATCAAAGATGATAAACGGGTTGATCACCAATGAATACACTGCAGAAAAAGTGCTGAGTCTCGACTAAACAAGAAGAACATGGAAGACCAACCCATATGACCACGGATGACCGACGGTTAGGTTAACGGCTCTTGTTGGTTGTCAGTGTTTTTTTCTAGCAAGATGAGCTGTTAAAGCCTATTACAGCGCGTTATTTCACCTGATTGGGTTGATATCCACTACTGACATTCATGGGTTCAGGTGCTTGCGGGATAATCTCTCTACGACGGCTAGGACCGGAAAATTTAACCTTGTAGGTATCGTATTCTTTGATGGATTCAAAACAATACTTGCCTAACGCATTTTCCAATTCGGCTAAATTGTGATTGGTGATCAATATACAATTTTTATGATTTACTAATCTTTGACGTAACAAATTCCCAAGCCAACTTTGAGTATTCTTTTTTAACATAGTTTCGTTAACACAGACTTCATCGAGAATTAATAAATCCACATCCAATAATTCTTTTTGAATTTCTCTAAACTGTTCAGCAACGTTATCTGTTGCGTTGTAATCATAAGAAAAGAAGCGCATTTCCAATAAGCTTGAAAGCTGTCTATACAGTACTGAAATTTCATATTGGTCAATGAGCTGGTGGGCGATTGCCCCTGCTATATGTGACTTTCCACGGCCATAATCCCCATAAAAAATCATCATGTGGGAGCCACTTGATCGCCAAATGGGATCATCATGGGCAGCAATAAATGACTGGGCAATACTGACTGCTTCAATGACATCATCACTGTCTTCTATAAGGGTTTGAAAGTTCCATTTGGGGTTGAGGTCGGAGCGTCCATGAATTTCTTGAATACGTCTTAGTTTGGCTTCTTGCTGCATTTTTTTGACGTCTTCGTTGGCTAAGCGTTCATATTGAGCTCGCACCTCTTTGTAGTCAGTATAGGTATCAGGAACATTGGTTTTACCCAAAGCTTTAGCTAATTGATCTAATTTTTGTTTGATACTGTCCACGTATTTTGCTCTTTTATGGTTGTTTTTACTGTGCTATTTCTTACTATACTTAGCAACCAGTTGTTTGGCGTTATCGTCAGCTTCAACACCTGCTTTAGGCGTGACCCATTGATTTCCTACTTTCTGCACATTCTTAACACCACTGGCAACTCGTCTTTGTTTAATCTGAAAAACAAATTTTTGAGTCCATTGATATTGACTAAATTGTAGTTCAGGTCGACCCATCCAGTAGGCAATAAATTCACCTAATTCGTGCTGGCTGTAGTCTTTATCTATAATCCCTATTAACGATGCTAAATCTTCAAATGCAGCTTGATGGGGTTTCCAATTTGCTGTCATTTTGCTCCATTGTAAATGAAGGCTAGGGTAGTCGTCTTGTTTAATATTTAGCAGGGGTAATCGCACTCGTTGTTGATTAAAACTTTTATCTAGTGAAGCTTCAGGCTCAATTTCAACCAGTTGATGTTTGACGAGCTCTTTTATCAGGCCATTAATCTGCCTTCCCAAGGTAAACTCTTTGCTTTTACCATTTAGAAGTGCAATTAACTGTTTGTAATTCAGGGGCCCAGTAAGACCTGTTTGTTCATCAGCAATAGGACGCAGTCCAAGCATATACAAAACTCTGGCGTCGTTGCTAAGCCCTTGGGTGAGTGCTGCCTGTTCCGATGAATTCATAATGTTTAAACTAAATCTGTTGCAAGTAAGAGGTTAACCATTCTACCGCTGGCTCTTCAGGGATAGGGTGGTTGAGTACGTCAATATGTATCGCCGGAGAGAGTAATTTTGCACCACTATTTTGCAGCAGTTGCTGCATTGTTTTAGCCCCGTAACAGTAGGTGTCATAACTACTATCGCCTAATCCAACCACTAAAAATGCCACATCATCTAATGCTTTATTTTCAATTTGTTTAGCAAATCCTTGGATATTATCGGGTAACTCACCGGCACCATGGGTGCTGGTACATATCAACCAATTTCCTGTACAGGGAATATCTTCGATATCTGGAGATAAATGAATGTTTGCACTGTGTCCGTTGGCTTGCAATGTCTCTAATAAGGCATCGGCAACATATTCACTCGCTCCCAACATTGTGCCAACAATAATTTCATAACTTGCCATCTAATTGCCTTTTATTTGCCGATACAAAAAGAAGAAAAAATACGTCCGAGTAAATCATCTGAACTGAATTCACCGGTAATCTCATTTAGTGCTTGCTGGGTTAAACGTAACTCTTCAGCCAAAATTTCACCAGCGATATGATCATGCAGTTGTTGTTGTCCTATCTCTAAGTGCTCTGCTGCGCGTTCTATGGCATCTAAATGTCGTCGTCTGGCAATGAATTGACCTTCAGAACTTTGGTCAAATCCCATGCATTGTTTTAGATGTTCAGCTAAGGCATCAACACCTTGGTTTAAGCTGGCAGATAGCCGATAGACAGGGGTGTCGCCATGTTGTTCAAAGCCTACAGACTCGCCTGATAAGTCGACTTTGTTTCTGACTAGTGTGAGGCCCATATTTTTCGGCAGTTTCTGCATGAACTCAGGCCAGATTTTATGGGGATCATTTTCGGCACTTTCGCAGCTATCTAGCATAAACAACACTCTGTCGGCCTTTTGAATTTCCTGCCAAGCTCGCTGGATACCAATTTGTTCCACTTTGTCTGCGCTTTCTCTTAGGCCTGCTGTATCAATAATATGCAGCGGCATGCCATCTAAATGTATGTGCTCTTTTAATACATCTCGAGTGGTACCGGCAATATCCGTTACTATGGCTGCATCACGTCCGGCCAAAGCATTGAGTAGACTTGATTTACCCGCATTGGGCTTACCTGCAATCACCACTTGCATGCCTTCTCTTAACAAACTACCTTGTTTGGCTTGTTGTTTCACATTCTGCATTTGGGTAATGATATCGTTCAGATCGTTAGCAACTTTGCCATCACTCAAAAAATCAATTTCTTCTTCTGGAAAATCTATGGCCGCTTCCACGTACATTCTTAGGTGGATGACTTTCTCTACCAGCTGGTGGATATGTGCTGAAAATTCGCCCTGTAACGACCGCATAGCGCTTTTCGCCGCTTGGACTGAACTTGCATCAATTAAGTCTGCTATGGCCTCAGCTTGAGCTAGGTCGAGCTTGTCATTCAAAAAAGCCCGTTCACTGAATTCCCCCGGTCTTGCCATGCGTATGTTGGCTATTTTTAATATTCGCTTTATCAACAAATCTAAAATAATTTGACCGCCATGACCTTGCAGTTCTAAGACGTCTTCACCCGTAAAGGAATGGGGATTGTTAAAGAACAACGCAATACCCTGGTCTAGGGTTTGTTTGTCTTCATCTAAAAACGCTAAATACTCTGCTTTTCTGGGGCTTAAGGTTTTGCCTAATAATTCTAAGGCTACAGTTGATGCTAAAGGTCCGGAAACCCTAACAATACCCACACCGCCACGACCTGGTGCCGTGGCTTGAGCAACAATAGTATCAGTTGGTAATTCCAAAATCGTGTTGCCTGCTTAGTCGCGGAAGTTATTAAATTGCAATGGTTGACCTAAGTCTTCACTTTTAAGTAGTGCCATCACGGCTTGCAAATCGTCGCGTTTTTTACCATTTACACGAAGTTGGTCGCCTTGAATGCTAGCTTGCACCTTCATTTTTTTGTCTTTAATCAACTTTACGATTTTTTTCGCAATGGGTTGCTCAATACCTTGCTTGAACTTAACGGTACGACGGTGAGTTTTACCACTTCGTACTGTGTCTTGAGGGTCCATTGCATTGGTGTCTAATTTACGCTTAGAACAGGCATTACGCAGCATGTCTGTTAGTTGCTGAAGTTGAAAGTCGCCTTCAGCGGTTAATACTACAGATTCATCTTTGAATTCTATTGAGGCTTCAACCCCTCTAAAATCAAAGCGTGTACTTAGTTCACGGTTAGCGTTGTCGACTGAATTGCGGACTTCGTTCATGTCGATTTCTGAAACAATGTCAAAAGAGGGCATTTATTTCTCCTGTGGGAATTTTGGGTATATTGTAAACCTGTAAACATAGACAAAAAAGCCCGCAATGGCGGGCTTTCACTTTTATTTATCGCCATTCACTTTTTATTTGGCTTTTAATCCACGCTTTTCCATGGACGAGTAAATAATTTTAGCCTGCACTAACGTAATTACGTTACTGATCAGCCAATATAAAACCAAACCTGCAGGGAAAATGAAGAAGAATAAACTCATTGCCACTGGCATCCATTGCATGATTTTTTGCTGCATAGGATCTTGAATCGTCATAGGTTGCAGTTTTTGCAACAAAAACATACTCAAGCCTGTTAGTACGGGTAATACAAAGTAAGGGTCTTTTACAGATAAATCAGTGATCCAAAATATAAAATCAGCGTGTCTGAGTTCTACACTTTCCAGCAGTACCCAATAAAGTGCTAAGAAAATAGGCATTTGTAGAAGTAGAGGGAAACAGCCACCCATGGGGTTAACTTTCTCTTTTTTATACATTTCCATCATGGCTTGAGACATTTTTTGTCTGTCATCACCAAAGCGTTCTTTTAGTTGTGCCATCTTAGGTGCTAAGTTACGCATCTTAGCCATTGACTCATATTGCTTTTTGGTAAGTGGGTACATTGCCCCTTTTACAATAATGGTAATGATGATGATAGCGAGGCCCCAGTTAATCACAATACTTTGAATGAACTGCAATAGTGAGAATAGTGGTTGGGAAATCCACCAAAGTATTCCGTAATCCACTGTCAGATCTAAACCACGAGCTATTTTAGCCAATGAATCCTGGTCTTTAGGACCCATATATAAAGTGCTTGTAATCGTTACTGAATCGCCAGGGGCTACCTCAACAGGTGCGCCTTTGAAGCCAATTGCAGCGTATCTGGCTTGAACCACTGTACTATATAGCTGGTTAGTGTCTTCTTGGGGAGGTACCCACGCTGAAACAAAGTAATGTTCCAACATACCAGCCCAACCACCCACGGTTGTTTCATTCAGCTTTTCATCTTCCATGTCATCAAAGGAGAACTTTGAATAACGATCGTCTTGGGTTGAAAACGCACCACCACGATAGGTTGGCATAAACATACTGCTTTCAGCACCTTCAATGGCCTGTTTTAATTGACCGTACTGCTGGTATTGTTTTGGTTGCGAACTACCATTAACAACTTCGTATTCAACTTTTACTTCATGGTGACCTGGAGTGAAGATGAATCGTTTGGTTACGACAACGCCATCAGCAGATGTCCACTTCAATGGCACCACCAATTCTGCATTTTCCATTACGTATTCTTGCTGACTCACTACGTAAGCTGGACGCCCTTTTTTAGTATCTATTGCATCTCTACCCACTAAACCGCTTTGCGCAATATACAAGTTAACTGCATCCGGGCGTAACAAGCTATATGAGTCATCAGAACCTTGGGTGATAGGGAACTTACGAAGATTGGCTGAAACTACATCACCACCACGAGTATCAATCAATACATCTAACGTATCCGATACCACATGCACTACAGAATTAGTTGGGGTTGTTGGATTCGCACTTTCAACTATAGTTGATTCTGGTACGTCGCCGCTATCGTCCGTAATAGTCGAAGGGGGCAAATCAGCACTTGGAGTGGACAAAGGAGTGGGTTCAACTACCTGCGTTGGTTGAACTGGCTGGGGACCATAGTCTTTTTGCCATTCTTGCCATAATAGAAAACTGACCAATGCTAGGCCAATTATCAAAAAACTGCGTTGGGATTCCATATAATACTCTTTAAACTACGTGTTCAATTTTACGATGTCTAACCACCGCATTTAGCTTTTCACAAGTAGATTAGTCTATTTGTGAACGTATTTATTACATCTGTTTTTTTACAGGGCGAAATAGTATAGGCAAATGAGGCAAATGATAAGTTCATTCGTGCTTTTTCGCCTTATTTTCTGGTACATGGTCAATTCCACCCGGATGTAAGGGGTGACATCTACTGATTCTTTTTATTGTTAGCCAACTTCCTTGCCAAAACCCATGTTTAGAAATCGCTTCTATACCGTATTGAGAACAACTTGGGTGGAAACGGCAATTTTGTCCCAACATAGGAGAAATCCATAGCTGATATTGACGTATCAACCAGATTGGGATTGCGCGCAACGCTTTGATAGCTTTTTCCATAATTTTCCTAACAACAATGTGATTTGTTGATTCGTCATTGTGTCTAAGCCACTTTTACCAACCACAACTATATCAGTGTTTGGCAATTGGTGTTGATTCAGGCGGAAACTTTCTCTGATAAGGCGTTTAATACGATTTCTATCGTGTGCTTTCTTGACACGTTTTTTAGATATAGTAATACCCAGCCTAGGATGATCTAGCTGATTAAAACGGCCTAACACAGTGAGTTGAGGTGAAACTGAGGGAATTGCTTTTTGAAAGACTTTTTCAAAGTGAGTGGGAGTTAAAAGTCTTAGCTCCCGAGAAAACGAATTTTCACTCACTTTGAGAAATTAGGCTGATAAACGAGCACGGCCTTTAGCACGACGATTAGCAAGGACTTTACGTCCATTCTTTGTCGCCATACGGGCACGAAAACCGTGTGAACGCTTACGCTTTAAGTTACTTGGTTGAAATGTTCTTTTCATGACCTAGTCCCGATACATAAAGGTTAATATAAAATGAACTTCAATAGACGTTTAACCATTGCGCTCAAAAAGGATGCGGAATACTAGAGATATTTACGCAGCTTGTCAATCATTGATCGCACAGATCCCTAAATTAATTGCTTTTATTTTTATTGAAAATTTATTAACTGTTGATAACTATGTTTATTTAGTTGATGTTATCCACAAACTCATTATTGTGTTTTCCTAAATAGTGATTTTTTAGGGCTATTTTTATTCACCTTAAATTTGAAATAATATAAACCAGAGTCGCTAATTGTTTTTATAATTAATTAAAATATACTGTAAATACAATTTGTTATGTTATTTTTTGGCGTGTTCTTTAAATTAAGTTCAATTCAGTATTGCACTTGGTAGGGGGAATGCGAGATAATTCACAACCCTCTACAGAAAAGGGGTAAAACAAGAACAATAATTGGACAATTTACACTTAGGCGAGTGCATTCAATTATCGAGTTATTTTAACTTTTAACGGGCTGTAATGGCCTCGTGACGGACTTTTTTTAATGTCTTTATGGAATAGATGCCTTGATCGTCTTCAGCACGATCTTTCTACACAAGAATTTAGTATGTGGATAAGACCGCTAAAAGTTTCAGAAGATAATCTTTATGTTACTTTGTCTGCTCCTAACCGATTTGTACTCGATTGGGTACGAGACAAATACCACAGTCGTATTACCCAACTGTTAGAAGAATTTTGTGGCTCAGAAGCGCCTAGTTTGTTGTTGGAAGTAACAGCTAGACAAGGTGCTAATTTTGCAGCTAACAATAACCACAGTGGGAACAATCAACCTGCTACTAATACTGCAACTAACACGTCAAGAGAAAATGCTTCGCAACTTCCTGTAACCGAAAAAAATGTCTCACCTGTAAAACCAGATAGTAAAGACTTTAACCAAAAAGCCTCTGTATCTAGTCAAGGGCATAAAAGTAATATTAATGTCACTTACAAGTTTGATAATTTTGTTGAAGGTAAGTCAAACCAACTAGCCAGAGCGGCAGCGACTCAGGTGGCGGATAATCCGGGTGGGGCCTATAACCCGTTATTTATTTACGGTGGTACTGGGTTAGGTAAAACACACTTATTGCACGCTGTAGGTAATGGCATTATAGCTAAAAAGAAAAATGCTACTGTGGTGTACATGCATTCTGAGCGATTTGTTCAAGATATGGTAAAAGCATTACAAAACAATGCTATAGAATCTTTTAAACGTTATTACCGTTCTGTAGATGCATTACTGATAGATGATATTCAGTTTTTCGCTAATAAAGAACGTTCTCAAGAAGAGTTTTTTCATACCTTTAATGCCTTATTAGAAGGTAATCAACAAATTATCTTAACCTCTGACCGTTACCCTAAAGAAATTGATGGGGTAGAAGATCGCTTAAAGTCTCGTTTCGGTTGGGGTTTAACTATAGCTATTGAGCCTCCAGAACTTGAAACTCGCGTGGCAATTCTAAATCGTAAAGCGCTAGAAAATAAAATTAATCTACCTGATGAAGTGGCTTTTTTCATTGCTAAACGTTTACGTTCTAATGTTAGGGAATTGGAAGGGGCCCTCAATCGTGTCATTGCAAATGCTAATTTTACTGGCCGCGCAATTACAATAGATTTTGTTCGTGAAGCATTGCGAGATTTGTTAGCACTTCAGGAAAAGTTAGTTACTATTGATAATATTCAAAAAACGGTGGCAGAGTACTATAAAATAAAAATTGCAGACATTTTGTCAAAAAGGCGTAGTCGCAGTGTTGCTAGGCCAAGGCAAATGGCAATGGCGTTAGCAAAAGAATTAACTAACCATAGCCTTCCTGAAATTGGAGATGCCTTTGGTGGTAGAGACCATACTACCGTTTTGCATGCCTGCAGAAAAATAGTACAGCTAAGAGATGAAAGTCATGATATAAAAGAAGACTATCAGAACCTTATTCGCACATTATCTTCTTAAAATAAAAAACGAGCTTATAAATGAAATTCACCATCAGTCGGGAAAATTTTCTTCAACCTCTTCAATTAGTCTCTGGTGCTGTAGAGAGACGTCATACTTTACCGATATTATCGAATGTACTGATTAAAGTCAGTGATAGTTCACTTTGGCTAACGGGTACGGATTTAGAAGTGGAACTAATTTCAAACGTGACCTTAACAGGGGAGTTTGAAGAAGGCGAAATTACTGTTCCTGCCAAAAAACTTTTTGATATTTGCCGTGGTTTAGGTGATGAAAGCGAAATTAAATTTGAAGTAGATGGTAATAAAGCGTTGATTCGCTCCGGTCGCAGCCGCTATTCGTTATCAACGCTATCGGCAAGCGATTATCCAAACTTAGAAGATTGGGAAGGCGAAACTGAATTTGAGATTTCCCAGGCGAATCTGAAGCATTTAATTGAAAGCACTCAATTCTCTATGGCACAGCAAGACGTCCGTTATTATCTAAATGGAATGAGTCTAGAGACCGAAGAAGATATTATTCGTACCGTTGCCACTGATGGACACAGATTAGCATTATGTCGTTTGAAGTATACAGCTTCTCCATTACCTAGTCGCCAAGTCATCATCCCTCGTAAAGGTGTGTTAGAGATCAGTCGCCTTATTGAAGCTGACGATAATCTCGTTAAAATACAATTAGGTTCAAATCATATTCGTATCTTTTCTAGTGATTTTATCTTTACCAGTAAATTAGTTGATGGTCGTTTCCCAGATTATCGAAGAGTCCTGCCTAAAGATGGGGACAAAATAATTGAAGCCAGTAAAGATGTATTGAAAAATGCGTTTTCACGGGCGTCTATTTTATCTAATGAAAAATTTAGAGGTGTTCGCTTAAACCTTTCTAAAAACGAATTAAAGATAACGGCTAATAATCCTGAGCAAGAAGAAGCGGAAGAAATTGTAGATGTTTCTTATGAAGGGGACGGGGAATTAGAAATTGGTTTTAATGTGGCTTATTTGATCGATGTTTTTAATTCATTAGGGTCAGAGAACGTTAAAATATCATTAGCTGATTCAAATAGTAGTGCGTTAATTGAGGATGCTGCAGACGACTCAGCTCTTTATGTCATTATGCCAATGAGACTTTAATAGTCATTAAGGAATCTTCTTTTTATGAAGCTGGACAAAGTCCAGATCCAACATTTTCGAAATCTTCAAAATGTTGATATTTTACCTTCACCTTCGTTGAATTTTATATTTGGTCAAAACGGTAGTGGCAAGTCTTCTTTCTTAGAGGCTCTCCACTACTTAGGTTTTGGCCGCTCTTTTCGGACCCTTAAACATAAAAATGTAATTCAATATAACTCGATTGAATTCAGTATTTTTAGTGTGGTATCCGATGAAAATAATTCCTTAAAACTTGGTATGTCACGTAAAAATGACGATTCGTTATTGGTTA
Organism: Aliiglaciecola aliphaticivorans; assembly: GCF_054782055.1. Classification (NCBI taxonomy): domain Bacteria; kingdom Pseudomonadati; phylum Pseudomonadota; class Gammaproteobacteria; order Alteromonadales; family Alteromonadaceae; genus Aliiglaciecola; species Aliiglaciecola aliphaticivorans. The sequence goes on along the minus strand of NZ_BAAGTF010000032.1, from coordinate 30,812 downwards.
GCGTTAACGGAAACAAGTCGAATAAAATGTCTGAATTAGTAAGCCACGTTCCGATTCAGATATTTACGCCACAAAGTTCAGATTTAATTATTGGTAGTCCATCTTTACGACGTCGCTTTTTGGATTGGGGGTTGTTCCACGTGGAACCATCTTTTATTCAAACGTCGCAAGAATATCAAAAGTTAGTCAAACAGAAGAACGCGCTTCTACGAAAAAACACCGTAACCAATAGATTCGAATATAGCACTCAGATGCAATTCTGGGACAAACAAATTATAAAGGTAGGAAACCACCTAACAGAATTAAGAAAAGCTTATCTAGATAGCATTTTGGCCCATATAAATAGCAATTTATTGCAATTTCTACCTGAGTTTTCGGTAGAAATCTCGTATCATAGGGGGTGGGAAAAGGACGCTTCATTTGAAGAGTCTATTAACAAAAAATATGAAAGAGATTGTCGCAATGGATACTTGAGTGTTGGCCCACACAAAGCTGATCTAAAACTGAAGTGCAATGGTGTTGATGTTTCAGAAACGTTATCTCGTGGACAATTACGAATGTTAGTAGCGGCATTGCAACTAGCTCAAATACAGCACTTAAGTGGTCAGACAAAAAAGTCATGTGTATTTCTACTGGATGATATTGGTGCTGAGCTTGATGAGACTAAGCGAGAATCTTTTATTGATAAACTACTAGAAAATGAAACACAGCTTTTTATTACAGCAATTGAAAAGTCTCAATTGCTGTTTATAGAGAAATACAAAAACAAGAAAATGTTTCACGTGGAACATGGCCATATGAGAGAGGAGAACTAATCAAATGGCAGAAGAGAATAACTACGATTCTTCGAGTATTAAGGTACTTAAAGGATTAGATGCAGTAAGAAAACGTCCTGGTATGTATATTGGTGATACAGACGATGGTACAGGTTTGCACCACATGGTATTCGAGGTGGTTGATAATTCAATCGATGAAGCACTTGCTGGTCACTGTTCGGAAATTAACGTCAAGATTCATACTGATGGTTCTATCTCTGTATCGGATGATGGTCGTGGTATTCCTACAGAAATACATGAAGAAGAGGGTGTCTCAGCAGCTGAAGTTATTATGACAGTACTTCATGCCGGTGGTAAATTTGATGACAACTCTTATAAAGTTTCCGGTGGATTACACGGGGTTGGTATTTCTGTTGTAAACGCATTGTCTAAAAGACTAACGATGAAAATCCGCCGTTTAGGGAAAGTCTTTGAACAAGAGTATATTCACGGTGTGCCACAAGAACCTTTGAAGGCAGTTGGTGAATCTGAAACCACAGGTACTACAATTCGCTTTTGGCCAAGTGAAGATACGTTTACTAATGTTGAATATCATTATGATATTTTAGCCAAGCGGTTAAGAGAATTAAGTTTCCTTAACTCAGGTGTTTCCATCGTTTTGAGTGATGACAGAGATGGCAAAAAAGACCACTTTAAGTATGACGGTGGTATTTTAGCTTTCGTAGAATACTTAAATAGAGCTAAAACATCAGTGCATTCAAAGATTTTCAATTTCACCACTGAAAGGGATGATGGCATATCAGTTGAAGTTGCGATGCAATGGAATGATAGCTTTAACGAAAATGTATTTTGTTTTACCAATAATATTCCTCAGCGAGATGGTGGAAGTCACCTCGCTGGTTTCCGTGCAGCTTTAACTCGTACGTTAAATAACTACATGGAAAAAGAAGGTCTAAACAAGAAGGCAAAAACCAACGCAAGTGGTGATGATGCAAGAGAAGGATTAACTGCAGTAATTTCAGTTAAAGTACCTGATCCTAAATTTTCTTCACAAACCAAAGACAAATTGGTTTCCTCGGAAGTGAAACCTGCTGTTGAAACGGCAATGGGTGAAGCGCTAACTGATTTCCTTTTAGAGAATCCATCTGAAAGTAAAATCATCATTGGTAAGATCATTGATGCAGCGCGTGCTCGAGAAGCTGCTCGAAAAGCTAGAGAAATGACCCGTCGCAAAGGAGCACTAGACTTAGCTGGTTTGCCTGGTAAATTAGCTGATTGTCAGGAAAAAGATCCTGCTAACTCTGAACTATACATAGTGGAAGGGGACTCTGCGGGCGGATCTGCGAAACAAGGTCGTAACCGTAAGAACCAAGCAATATTGCCACTCAAAGGTAAAATACTTAACGTTGAGAAAGCGCGCTTTGACAAAATGCTTTCTTCTCAAGAAGTCGCTACCTTAATCACGGCATTAGGCTGTGGGATTGGTCGAGATGAATATGACCCTGAAAAGCTTCGTTATCATAAAATCATTATCATGACAGATGCTGATGTTGATGGTAGTCACATTCGTACCTTATTACTGACATTTTTCTATCGTCAAATGCCTGAAATACTAGAGCGCGGTTATATTTATATTGCTCAGCCTCCGCTTTATAAAGCTAAGAAAGGCAAGCAAGAGCAGTATCTGAAAGATGATGATGCTCTAACCAACTACCTAACGTCTATAGCACTCGCTGATGCATCTATTCATGTTAATTCTGACGCTCCTGGTATATCCGGAGTCGCCTTAGAAAACTTAGTAAATCAGTATCATCTTGCTGTGAAAATGATTAATAGAATCAGTAGGTTGTACCCTAAAGTTCTTGTTAATCAGCTAATTTACAGTGATGTTTTAGAAATATCAGACTTAAATGACAAGGCTAAGCTTGAAGCCTTTGGTAAAACTTACATTGCCTCATTAGCTGATGATGAATCAGATGGTGCAACTTACAGTTTTGAAATCAAAGAAGATGTTGAACGCAGCAGTCATTACATATCCATTATTTTACGCCAACACGGTATTGATACTGAATATAAATTTGATCATGACTTTGTAGATTCAACTGAATATACAAAAATTAAAGAACTCAATGCAGCAATTAACGGCATCATGGAAGAGGGCGCTTACGTCAAGCGTGGTGAGAAAACTAAGCCAGTGTCAGATTTTGTCAGTGCATTAGAGTGGCTAATGTCAGAGTCAAAACGTGGACAATACATTCAGCGATACAAGGGGTTAGGTGAGATGAACCCAGGACAGTTGTGGGAAACTACAATGGATCCAGATAATCGCAGAATGTTACAGGTAACCATCGAAGACGCTATTGGTGCAGATCTACTGTTTACTACACTAATGGGCGACCAAGTAGAGCCTAGACGTAACTTCATTGAAGAAAATGCGTTAAGAGTGGCAAACCTAGACGTTTAATCGGTTAATTGTGTGGGGCGGCTTGAAGCCCTATCATGTTTTGATTATTTAACCTTAGGGTATATTTCAAAAAGGTGTTCTCAATGAACACCTTTTTTTATTTTGTTGTATGAGGAAACAGCCAAAATTAGACCTTGAAGAGCTTATTAAAAGGTTACTAAAGGGATAAAGCATGTCGTAATTAGTCTCGTTGTAAATAAGCTAAGACTCTTCTGTAGAGGAAACCACATGTAACTGATTGAGGGCATATTAATGTTTGTGCGCACAATTTCAGTACTGCAATAACTACTATTCAATTGATGGCCCGGCAATAACCTTGACAGCTTCCCTCCTAAATTAAATAAAAAGTCATAAACCTGTATATCAAAAAACGATGGGAGGTTGAATCAAATTAATATGGTTTTAAAAAAGCCTAACAAATGTGCTCAAGATATCTAGACTATTACATATGCCTCAGTCATTTTCATTATCATTCACAGCCAGCACCTAACTAATATATATTCAACAGTACTAAACTTACGACAAACTGATAAATCTTGTTTTATTTGTTAAAAGTAAACCCAAATTAAAAAATACAGAGCTAAAACAAATAGAAGATGACCAAAACACCAACACACCAACACTCGTAAGACTGTCCAATAAACTTACAGTTTTTCTATCTTTTGTTTTAACGAATTATAAGTGTTTGAAATTATTGTGTTTTTGCTTTTGGCTTGATAATTGCTATTTATTTGCATTGCTATAATAACTAAAAAGATTAAAGGGTATTTAAATGAAAAAAGCATTACTTTCTGGCCTCTTACTTTCACTGCTTACATTATCGACGAATGCATCGATTATTTATTCTGTGGATGATGGTATCGCTGACAACTCTATGGGTCTTACTTCTGGGGGAACAATGGAATGGGCGAATCAATTCAATGCTATTTCAGGTGGAGAAATGATCACCTCTGTCGAAGTCGCATTTGGCCAAATAGAAGATGGTACGGCAGTAACTGTTAGTTTATATGACGACGTTAACAATGATGGTACGCCTGATGATTTGTCTTTACTCACTAGTATTGCAGGAGTCGTTAGTAATCAAAATACAAATATCTTTAATATGTTTGATATTATGGATACCAATGTTTCCGAATCATTTTTTGTTTCTGTAACCATCACCCACGAAGCTAACTATTACCCAGCGGCATTTGATCAAAGTAGTTTCAATGGCCAAAGCTGGATTTCAGCACCTAGTGCTGGGATAGGGTGGGATAAAATAGATAATTTTGGGCTTGCTGGAAACTTTTTAATTAGAGCAAACGCGGAAGCCGTTTCAGAGCCTGCGATGCTGAGTATGTTGTCACTGGGAATATTAGGTTTGATGGCTCAGCGCAGAGGCAAAAAAAGACTGTTCAAGAAAATATTATAAAAAAGAATTGTTGTAGCAAAGGTGCGTTTACACGTACCTTTTTTATTTTGACGATCCTCAAATAGACAGCATCCAGGTTTAGCAATGAAAGGTTAACCAGAATATATATTCTTTTTTTGCTGGATTAAATTCTTGGTGGGATAGGTAATATTTAGCTATAGAAAGATAATTGTTGGGAAATGGGGTAAACGAATTTCCACCTCTTTAAATTAATAAAGAGGTGGTGCTTGAATAATTGTTAGCGGTTAAGCCTTTTCGATGTATACAACGGGAGCAAGTTCATTTGTAAAATCGATGAAAAAGTCATAGGCACCTGTTTCATTAGGTGTGAACTGAAAGTTACCGCCGGGATTTTCACAAGAAGATTTAGCGGCTTTTCCTACCGTTAATACTTTACCTGCTGTACCTGCAGGACTCCCACAATCGTAGCCTGGTGTATAATTTTCGTCGGCAAACTTAAAATCATAAGGTTGGCCGTCTGCAATTAACTTTACAGTCGCCTTATATAAATTCCCGTTTACCTGTTCAATTCGATAATTTTCATCAGCTTCCCACCATGTAAACACACCACGCAGATAAAAGCTTTGGTAGTCTTTTTCCATAATTTGCTCAACAAAGGTTGTTGAGCAACCCGAAACAAAGGTACTGATTAAGAAAATTAAGGCAATTTTATTTTTCATAGACTTATTTTAAAACCTCGATACTGTTCTATTCGTGTCTTAATAAGGATATGTCAGCACACTTTAAGAACAACTGACGTAATTGCAATAGCAGTGCTAGACGATTATTTTTAATGGATTGATCGTCTGCCATAACCATTACATTATCAAAGAACGCGTCGATACTGCTTGCTAGTTGTGATAGAACCTGTAACACAGCTTCGTAATCACCCTTTGCAAGTAGCGGCGAAACTTCTTCTTGAATGCGGGCTATTTCATCGGCTAAGTGCTTCTCCTCGGCTTCGATTAACAAACTGCTATCCAGTTTGTATTCATCCGACACCTTATTCTTATCCAAAATATTCGCTACGCGTTTGTTTGCAGCAGCTAATGCTTGGGCACTAGGCAGCAACTTAAATTGCTTCACACCGTTGATGCGAGCATCGAAATCCGCTGGTGAAGTAGGGCGTCTAGAGAGTACTGCTTGTATGACATCAACTTCAATGCCTTGTTCCTGATACCAGGTTCTAAATCTTCCTAAAATAAAATCAACAACTTGTTCTTGGGACTCATCGTTACTCACTTTTTCTTTCAATAATAGGTAAGCATCAGCAACAAGATCAGCCAAATCAATGGGAAGCTTAAGCTCTACGGCAATTCTAAGTATACCAATGGCGGCACGTCTTAGGGCAAAGGGGTCTTTGTCACCTTTAGGTAATTGCCCTATTCCGAAAATACCTACTAGGGTATCTAATTTATCGGCAAGAGCGACTGCACAACTGACTTTGGATTGGGGTAGGTCATCACCAGCAAAACGTGGCATATATTGCTCGTTTAGGGCGTTTGCTACCACTTCATCTTCGCCATCATGATTGGCGTAATGCATTCCCATAATACCTTGTACATCTGGGAACTCCATAACCATTTCAGTCATCAAATCGGTTTTTGATAATAAACCAGCGCGGGCTGCTTGGCTTTCATCAGCACCGATATGCTTGGCAATCTTTGCCGCTAATTCCGAAATTCTACGAGATTTATCTGCTAGGGTGCCTAATTGTTTTTGGAATAAAACCGTTTCCAAACTATCTAGGCGGCTTTCCAAAGTGCGCTTTTTATCGGTTTCAAAGAAAAAGCGTGCATCGGATAAACGTGGACGAATGACTTTCTCGTTGCCGTGGATAACTTGCGCTGGATCTTTACTTTCAATGTTACTCACAAACAAAAATCGCGATTTAAGTTGGCCATTTTCGTCTAACATCGGGAAGTACTTTTGGTCGCCTTTCATGGTGTAGATTAACGCTTCTTTGGGTACTTGTAAGAATTCATCTTCAAAATTGGCCACCAGCACAACTGGCCATTCAACCAAAGCTGTTACCTCATCCAATAAATCTTGTTCTAGCTCAACTACACCACTTTCTTTAGCCGCTGCCTCTTGAAGTTGCTGTTTGATGATATCCTGGCGCGTTTGATAATCGGCGATGACATAATGATTTTTCAATTGGCTTTGATAGTCATCAGCGTGAGTTAGCTCAAAACTGGGCTCGCCGTGAAATCTGTGTCCATTAATGGTTCTAGCAGACTCTAAACCTAAAACTGAGCCCGCAACCAGAGTATCGCCGTAAAGCATACACAGGGTATGTACAGGTCGTATAAACTGGATTTTTTTATCGCCCCAGCGCATGGCTTTAGGTATTGGCAATTTTTTCAGTGCCGTTGCCACTATATCTTCTAATAATGAAGACAGTGACTGTCCAGCGACGCTCGCTACGTGCAATAACCATTCACCTTTGTCAGTCTTTAAGCGTTGTGCCTGGTCGACACTAATGCCGTTTGAGCGCGCCCAACCTTCGGCAGCCTTTGTAGGGTTGCCTTGGTCATCAAATGCTGCGCTCACTGCAGGTCCGCGCTTTTCGACTTCTTTATCAAGCTGCTTTTCAGCCAGAGCGATAACTTTTACCGCTAAACGTCTTGGTGAAGCGAAGCTTTCAATCTCATCAAAACTTAAATCTGCTGCCTGTAGGCCTAATTTAATATTCTCACAAAAAGCCTGAGCTAGATTTTTTAGTGCTTTTGGAGGTAGCTCTTCTGTACCAAGTTCAACTAACAGATTGTCTTTACGCATTACCTTTATCTCCCTTGGTTACTTCGTCTTTACACATGGGGAAACCGAGTTTTTCTCGACTTTGGTAATAGGTCTCTGCAACGGCTTTGGCTAGCGTGCGCACGCGCAGTATGTAACGTTGACGTTCGGTTACGGAAATTGCATGACGTGCATCTAGCATATTGAATGCATGGGATGCTTTCATAACTTGCTCATAAGCTGGTAAGGGTAATCCGGCTTCTATCATTCGTTGGCTGTCCTTTTCGCATTGATCAAAGGTTCCAAATAAGGCTTTAACATCGGCATGTTCAAAATTATAGGCAGATTGTTCGACTTCGTTTTGATGAAAAACATCGCCATATGTCACTTTACCCATAGGGCCATCTGTCCAGACTAGGTCGTAGATACTATCTACGCCTTGGATGTACATGGCTAGACGCTCTAAACCATAGGTAATTTCACCTGTTACTGGCGCGCATTCAAGTCCACCAACTTGTTGGAAATAAGTAAACTGCGTGACTTCCATACCGTTTAACCATATTTCCCAGCCTAGACCCCAAGCACCCAAAGTAGGGGATTCCCAGTTGTCTTCCACAAAGCGAATATCATGTACTAGAGGATCAAAACCTAACTCTCTAAGGGAGTCTAGATAAAGCTCTTGAATATTATCAGGGGATGGCTTTAGCATAACCTGGAACTGATAGTAGTGCTGCAGGCGATTGGGATTCTCACCATAACGGCCATCGGTAGGACGACGACAAGGTTGCACATAGGCACTGCTTATCGGCTCAGGTCCTAAAGACCTTAAAAATGTCATAGGGTGGAAGGTACCTGCACCCACTTCCATGTCTAATGGCTGGATAATTACGCAGCCTTGACGGGCCCAAAAATCCTGTAAAGCAAGGATGAGACCCTGAAACGTCTTTATGTCAAACTTTTGCATGAACAATCACTACATTAACGGTTACTAAAAAAATGCCCGCCAGTATACCTTTTGTCTTGCTTTGAATGTAGGCTAAATCAACGAATATTGTAATAAACATGCATGTTGAACCCAAGTTATCGAGAATTTTACCAAAAATAAGGAAAGAGAGTGGATTTAAAGCGCTGCAGTTGGGCGGGGAAAGACCCCATCTATCAAGAATACCACGATAAAGTATGGGGCATACCCGTATACGATCCCAAAGAATTGTTCGCTAAATTGTGCCTAGATGGGCAGCAAGCAGGGTTAAGCTGGATAACCATCCTTAAAAAACAACAAAACTACGAGGCTGCGTTTCATGATTTTGAACCGACTAAAATTGTATCGATGGGTGATGAAGATGTTGAACGTTTAATGTTAAACAAAGGTATTGTCAGAAATCGTTTAAAAATAAAATCTATTATTAACAACGCTCATGCTTTCTTGAAAATGCAGGAAGAGGGCATTGAGTTCGCGGATTTTATTTGGAGCTTTGTGGATCATCGCGTGATAAAAAATCATTGGCGTAACCCTAATGAAGTGCCCACTTCAACTCCAGAGTCTGACCAAATGGCGAAAGCCTTAAAGAAAAAAGGTTTTAGTTTTGTTGGTACAACGATTTGCTATGCGTTTATGCAAGCCGTTGGACTGGTTAATGACCACACCACAGATTGTCATTGTTATAAACGGGTATAAGGTGGAATACAGAATATCGTTAATCTGGCCATTATCTATCATTAAATTAAAACCCATCCCACTTGAGATGTTTCAGCACTAAACCTGATTTGCTTTACCATCAGTTTTTGCTGGATGTTGTAACCAGACGATTCAATATGCGGGGAGTGATTCGGCGAAATGGTGGTTCGTTGAGCTCAGTCAAGTGTGGTTATTATAGGCTGAATTTTCAAAACCAATTACATGAAGCCACATGAACGCTATACACAGTATTTAAATTAGCTGTGCCATTCATTTCCTTAAGGCCGCCCGATAGACTGATTGAAAACCTCCAAGGCTAGAGGGCAGAGTAGATTTCAACCACTTTACAGGCGTTTAAACTGAGCTAGTTAAAACTTAAAGACCGTATCATTACCATTTCTTTTAGAATGCCGGACTCAAGTTTTGCTTCTTGTTCTTCTCTGTTTTGGTCTTGTTGAGCTCTTACTTCTGCAGGTAAATCCTTACGCTGCTGATGGGTTGGTAATTCCCTAACCGCTAGAAAGAGGCTGTATAAATTAGGGTAATCTCGTTTGCAGTTCGGAGGTGACTCTACCGGCACACTATCTAACAAATTAACCAATCTAATAGCTCCTTCAGATAAGTTGCATTGCTGTTGTTCAACGGCCCAAGCGATAGTGTGAACACTTTCCATAATTCTGACCACGCGTTCTTGTCTGGCTTTTCGCTGTACCTGGTTCTGACGCTTTAACTGAAACAGTAATTTGCCTGCATAAAAACTAAGTGCGCTAATGATCAAAATTGCTACTGCTATTAACGTGTACTCTAAAATCGACAAAAACTTATCTCCTACTTATATTCATCGATATTGATAGACTCAAAACGAGCAAAAGGATCGTCTTCATTGCTTTCCTCTTGACCAAGGTTGGCTTCAGATTCCAAGTTGATACCTAACAATTCACATAATTCTCTATGCCTTGCTAGTTTTTTCTCAACGTAACTTTTGTCTTCAGCCCTTAATGTTGCACCGCTATCCATTTGGTCGAGTAGATCATTTAAACGGTCGTTATTTTCCAGCTCTGCTAGTTCTTGGGCAGGGGAGAAATATTTCGGCTTGCTTGGATTCGGTTTCGATATGAATTCTTTTGGCTCTGCAATCAATGGAATCGGTTTTTTACTGCCAACTCTTGGATCATTTTGTTTAGGCTGCTGAGGAGTTTGTTTATTTAACTCCACCGCACTATGACGACTTCCTGATGGATTGCCTTTATGCTTTTTGGGTTTAGTGTTGTTCGGATCTTTCGGTTTCCGTGGCGCCCAACTTTCTTTTGGAACACCTATGCGTCCAACTTTACGTGATTTCTTTATTCTAGCCATAATTGATTGCCATATTAAATTAATTCGCTATGTTAACGCATTTTAAACCCAGTTATACAGATTTAATGTTCAGATAAATGCAGTCACTTGGATTGACTAACGAGATTAATGAATACGACCTTGAAAAGGTAGCATCAAAAGTGGATAACCGAGCTTAGAAAGAGACTAGACGTGAAGGCATAAAGAACTGATAGATAAGAAAAAAGGCAACAGAAGCCTGTTGCCTTTTAGATATAGAGTGTCGTATGACACTTCTCCCGTTACGTGTTCATCCTAAACCGTTATAGCTATCCTTGTCTTACACTTCACTTTTTATTTTTTTTCACGAAGCTTTTATATTGTTTTGGGTCTTCCTGACACTTTATAGTTAATCCATAATTTCCAAAATGGAACCTCAATGAACAGCCGTTTATTATTGTTATTAACTGTTCTAACTTCCCTGACAAATCTTATAAGATTTGCTTATCCTTCTTTTTATTTGTGAAAAAGAATACACCAAAAAATTAATTTTACAACTTATTTACATACAATAAACAAAAAAAGTGAACCTTTTGGTCTAAAGGTTCACTTTTCACTTTGTTCATTGCTTAACAGATTGATTTAGTGGAGGCCACCTAAGTACTGAGAAAGAGTCTCGATATCTTCATCAGTCAATTTAGCTGCGATATCTCGCATCATTCCGTTTAAGTCATTCGCTCGGGTCCCAGCTTTGAATTTTTCTAACTGAGATTTTAAGTAAGCCGCTTTTTGTCCACTAATATCTGGAAATCCAGCTAAACCTAAGCCATTTCCTCTAGGGCCGTGACATGCGATACATGCTGTAATACCGCGATCTAAGTCACCACCACGATAAAGTTGACCGCCTTTTTCTACCACATCTTCAGGAGTGGTTCCTGGCTTTGCTTCCTGACTTGCTAAAAATGCTGCAAGATCTAACATTTCTTGCTCATTCAGTAGCGCTGCTTGCGAACTCATTACAGGGTCGTAGCGACCTTCTGCACCGGCGGTCTCTCCACCTAATTTTAATTCTCTGAGCTGCTTTGCAATATATTCAGCGTGTTGGCCGGCAATGGATGGATAAATATCCAATGGGCTATTTCCATCGGCACCATGACAGGCTATACAGCCTTTGCTTGTAACTAACCCTTCACCCGCTTGTGCGTCGCCCTTGGCAAAAACCGAAGCTGAAAAACCGACGGTCAAACACACCAACAAACCCAATCTTTTCATAGTGACTCTCAAAACATCTTATGCATTGGTTAATAGAATACCAGTATTTTACACATTTAACGGCGCGATAAAATCATTTCCCGAATAATTGTGTGGATATTTCAGTGTTTTAGCCTAATAAATGCAGTTAACTGGTATACTATGCCTGAAATACACCCCTAATTACAGTTTTCAAAAGAGAGTTAGAGTGAGTCATTACAGTCACGCCAAATTTATTACCAGCGCTCCAGATATCCGTCATCTAGAAAATGATGAGGGAGTTGAAATCGCTTTTGCTGGTCGCTCGAATGCAGGAAAATCCAGCGCATTGAATCGTCTTACACGTCAAAAAAACCTCGCCAGAACGAGTAAAACACCAGGTAGGACCCAGCTAATCAACGTATTTGAGATCGAAGAGGGGCGAAGATTAGTAGATTTGCCTGGTTATGGTTATGCAAAAGTGCCATTGGAAATGAAATTGAAATGGCAAAAATCTCTGGGGGAATATTTACAAGTGCGTAAAAGCCTCAAGGGGTTAGTGGTGTTAATGGATATCCGTCACCCATTCAAAGACTTAGACCAACAGTTAATTTATTGGGCAGTAGAGCGAGACTTGCCGGTGTTAGCACTATTAACCAAAGCGGATAAATTAAAATCGGGTAAACGCAAGGCTCAACTGCTAATGGCAAGGGAGGCCTCGATGGCTTTTTGTGGTGATGTAACAGTGCATGCTTTTTCTTCATTAAGTGGGTTAGGGCTGGATAACGTCGAAAGAGAGTTAGATAGATGGTTAGGCTATACAGACAATGAAGAGGTTATTGAATAATACCCCGCTACTTCAGGTTAAGCGTGATTTTTATTCCCTAGAAACTTTAATTTACCCTTATGAAATAAAAAAGCCCCTTCACAGGAAGGGGCATAGGATAGAGAGAAAACACATAAAAACCGTATATTCAGAGTCGCTAATTTCAATAAAGTTCATCTCTTAGCAATAAAAATTCATTTTTTTCGATATTATTCGATTTTACATTGCCAAAACTCGGCTACTCGACCCAAGTTTGACGACGTCATAAACGAATAGTCTGGCTTATGAATTTACTTCGGCCGACGGGGTATATAAAAACGTTAGCGGGTTGGTGTGGACAAAAAAGAACGGTTTTTCTTTTAAAAACGCATAAAAAAAACCCAGCAAATTGCTGGGGTCGAAAGCAAAGGTATATCTAACTTAAAATAAGTTAACCTCTGTACCCTACAAAGCTCATTCTAGCTATCGAATTGAAAAAATCAAATTTTTTCGTAATATTATTACAAAAATAGCAAGGGAGCGTATCGGATATTTAGTTTTTTAATGAGCTTCATCCCAGTTTTTACCTTCTCCAGCCTCTACTATCAAAGGGACTGAGAGGTCGCATGCATTTTCCATTAGAGAAATGATGGATTCGGTATATTCTTTAATTTTTTGTTCTTTTATTTCAAAAACCAGTTCATCATGAACTTGCATGATCATTTGAACATCATCATTTTTCAGGCTTTCTATCCAATCATCTACCTTTAACATGGCCATTTTAATGATATCTGCAGCGGTGCCTTGCATGGGCGCATTGATTGCTGCCCGTTCTGCACCTTGACGTCTCATACCGTTACTAGCATTGATGTCTGGCAGATACAAACGGCGGCCAAATACAGTAGAAACATAGCCATCTTCTTTTGCGGCGACACGAGTTTGTTCCATATATTTTAGTACGCCAGGGTATCGCTCAAAGTACAAGTTCATGTATTTCTGGGCATCTTGCCTTGGAATATTTAACTGTTTGGCTAAGCCAAATGCCGACATGCCATAAATTAACCCGAAATTAATTGCTTTAGCGCTGCGCCTTTGGTCAGTTGTTACCTTTTCCAATTCGACACCAAATACTTCTGCTGCAGTGGCTTTATGCACATCTTTACCAGAAGAAAAGGCTTCCAATAGCCCCTTATCTTCTGAAAGGTGAGCCATTATTCGTAATTCAATTTGAGAATAATCGGCGGCAACTACTTTGTAGCCTTTCCTTGCAATAAAGGCTTGCCTAACTTTTCTGCCTTCTTCCGTTCTAATTGGAATGTTTTGTAAATTCGGTTCGGTGGATGATAATCGTCCTGTGGCCGCAATTGCTTGATGGTAACTAGTATGAACTCTGCCAGTTCTAGGGTTTATCATTTTCGGCAGTTTATCCGTGTAGGTATTCTTGAGTTTTGTTAACCCTCTATATTCCATTATTAATTTTGGAACGGGGTAGTTTAACGCGAGCTCTTGCAAGACTTCTTCGGCCGTTGATGGAGCGCCTTTGGGGGTTTTTTTCAAAACAGGTAAGTCTAGTTTTTTAAATAAAATTTCTTGTAATTGTTTGGTTGAGCCCAGATTAAACTCTTCGCCAGCCATTTCATGGACTTCTTTTTCTAGTTGGATTATCCGCGATGCAAGATTTTGGCTTTGTTGTAAAAGTGTTTGACTGTCTATTAAAACGCCTCTTTGCTCCATCTTCGATAACACCGATGCTAATGGTACTTCAATATTGAGCAATACGTTTTTAAGGGATTCGTGTTCGCACAACTTTGGCCATAATTCTTGGTGCAAACGCAAGGTGATATCTGCGTCTTCTGCGGCATATGGGGAAGCTTGCTCTAAGGGAATTTGATTAAAGGTTAATTGCTTAGCACCTTTACCGGCAATTTCCTCGAAACTAATAGTGTTATGTTCTAGGTAGTATTTTGATAGGCTGTCCATGTCGTGACGCGAAGCAACACTATTGAGAACGTATGACTCTAACATGGTGTCGAATTGAATACCGCGTAATTCAATATCGTAGTTTGCCAGTACATTTTTGTCATACTTAAGGTGCTGACCAACCTTCTTGTGGGATTCGCTTTCCAACAAAGGTTTGAATTTTTCTAACACCATGGCGCGATCAAGTTGCTCGGGCGCATCTGCATAATCATGTGCCAACGGTAAATAAGCGGCTTCGCCTTCTTTAATCGAGAAAGACATGCCAACCAGTTCTGCTTGCATGTAGTTCAAGCTCGTAGTTTCGGTATCAAAAGCGAACAATTCCGCCTGTTCTAAGCGAACTAGCCATTCGTCTAATTCGGCTTCCGTAAGAATTGTAATGTAGGCTGTTTCTGTTACTTTTGGCGGCGTAGTAATATCAGTTTCATCTATTTTTGCGGTGTTGTTTTTCGTTTTACTGGCAGAGCTGAGAATACTGCGGCCATCAGTTGCTTCGGCCAACCAGCGCTTAAATTCATACTCTTTGAACAATTCTACGAGTTCTTCATGAACGGGTGGAGTAGGGCTTAGCTCGGTTGGTCCAAACTCAAGTTTCACATCAAGCTTAATGGTAGCTAGTTCGTATGACAATCGTGCTTGTGTTTCGAATTCTCGCATTTTATCGGCCATTTTTTTGGCCCCTCTGAATTCGAGGTCGGCAATTTTATCTAGGTTTTTATAGATTTCGTCAATGCTGCCAATACCTTGTAATAGACCCAAAGCGCTCTTATCACCAACACCTGGCACCCCTGGAATATTATCGACTTTGTCTCCCTTAAGGGCTAAGAAGTCGATGATTAAATTTGCGGGTATACCAAATTTTTCAATAACTCCTTGTGTATCCATTATGTGATTATTCATGGTATTGATCAAAGTGACATGCTCATTAACCAGTTGCGCCATATCTTTATCGCCGGTACTGATTAAGGTAGGAATTCCTTGCTCAGTCGCTTGTTGTGCGAGTGTCCCTATGACGTCGTCGGCTTCGACCCCATCTTCTACAATCAAGGGTAATCCCATTGCTTTGATGATTGCATGTAAAGGTGCAATCTGACTTCTAAGCTCATCGGGCATGGGAGGACGGTTAGCTTTGTATTCAGGATAAATATCATCTCTAAAGGTTTTGCCTTTAGCATCAAAAATAACGGCCATGTGGGTGGGAGAGTACTGTTGTATTAGACTACGAAGCATGTTTACTACGCCGTAAATCGCTCCCGTGTCCTGCCCCTTAGAATTGGTTAACGGAGGCATACCGTGGAAGGCTCTAAATAGATAGGATGAGCCGTCTACTAGGATAAAGGGATTATTTGGAACTGAAGCCATAGAAGATCCATATTGATTAAGCTGGAAAAGGCGTCAGAATGCCACATAAACTGGGAATCATCTACCTTCAAAGTTGTGGATAACTTTGTAGACAAAAAGTTTCAGGCAGCATTGCGCGCATCAAAAATAAATCTTTTTAATGTTCTCAAAGCCTTACAGGCTGTACTTTTCGTTATTAGGAAGAGAGAATATCCTTTAACTTATTTTTTTTATTATCTTGTGGATAACATTTTAAACTAGACGTTTATACTAGATTTTGACTTAGCTTGTCGTCCCAACTTTGTCTAGCAGTTCTACCATTCTAAAACTAATAGAATTATAAAACCGAACTGCTCATCTAAGTTCCATTTATCTTGGCAAATCGACAGATTCTGATTAGCTGAAAATCGAGCAGGGCAGTAATGTACCACATTAAAAATATTAATGAAGGCTCAGGCTTAAACTATTTTTGAATCAAAACACAGTGGTTAAAATACCCATTTGCATAAGCCATATAAATAAAGGGCTGTAGGTTAGATAGTATACAAATGAAAGCGTATTCATTAAGCGAAAAAATTTTAACTTATAGGTTGTTTGTTGGTGCTTACTTACTTTTCGACTTCTTTAATCATAACGAGTTCCAAATTGCAATTGATGGAACTAACACGAAGAAAAAACTTTATTAAACGGATTGCAATTCCCTTTGCCTCATGGTTAAAAGGCTAACGAAAAAGCATTTTTTATTGTGGTTAAAAAGCCGCGAATTTTACACGTTAAGAAAAAACAAGATTTTAAACCTAGATTATTTGCAATTAGTACTTTAGATTTGAGCCTTGAGCCTTTGCAGATAATAATTGCATAAAATAAAAACCTTAAAAGATACAAGATTCCGTCTTGTTAGAGATGCAACTAATATGAACCTAAACTCCCCATGGAAACAGCAACGACTAAATAGGCTGAACTCCCAATGATGCAATACCGCACTATCATTCGTATTTTGGGGTTGTTGGTTGCATTATTTAGCTCAACAATGTTGTTTCCTGCAATAATCTCATTGATATTTGAAGACGGCAGTGGTTTACCCTTCATTCTGGCTTTCTTTTTGATCTTGTTTACCGGTTTAGCCATTTGGTATCCAAACAGACGTCACCGAAATGATTTGCGCGCTAAAGAAGGGTTTCTAATAGTTGTTTTATTTTGGGTGGTGTTAGCAAGCTTTGGTGCATTTCCATTTTTGTTACTTGATCAACCCAGAATGACGGTAACTGATGCTTTTTTTGAATCCTTCTCGGCTCTCACCACTACGGGGGCAACTGTAATCGAAGGTATCGAGTACCTTCCCAAATCGGTACAGTTTTACCGCCAACAACTACAATGGTTGGGGGGCATGGGGATTATTGTTTTAGCCGTTGCTATCCTGCCTATTTTAGGCGTAGGTGGTATGCAGTTGTACCGTGCCGAAACCCCGGGTCCGGTCAAAGATTCTAAAATGACTCCGCGGATCGCAGATACAGCAAAACACCTATGGTATATCTACCTTACGCTTACGGTTACCTGCTCAATTGCTTATTGGGCTGCTGGCATGGATTGGTTTGACGCGGTCTGCCATTCATTCTCGACCATCGCTATTGGTGGATTTTCCACTTATGACGCTAGCATAGGGCACTTTAATAGCCCAGTAATTAACCTTATTTGCGTCGTGTTTTTGTGGATAGCGGCATTAAATTTTGCGCTGCATTATGCTGCGGCGAGTGGACGAACCTTACGAGGTTATATTTACGATCCAGAATTTAAAGCGTTCTTTTTTATTCAATTTGTATTGATTTTGATTTGCTTTTTAGTGTTGGTAAATCATCAGATTTTTGGCAGCGCAGAAACTGCTTTTAATCAGGCAATATTTCAAGCCGTGTCTATTAGCACCACGGCTGGGTTTGTTACTACGGACTTTTCCAGTTGGCCAGTCTTCCTGCCAATACTATTAATCTTCGCCAGCTTTATTGGTGGCTGCGCGGGTTCTACGGGTGGCGGGTTAAAGGTAATTCGGGTATTTCTTCTTTACTTGCAAGGTAAGCGAGAAGTAGAGCGGCTTATCCACCCTAAAGCGGTATACTCAGTTAAGTTAGGCGATCGTCTCATGCCTGAGCGAGTTGTAGAAGCGGTATGGGGCTTCTTTTCGGCATATGCCATGATATTTGTGGTGATTATGATTGGCTTGATAGCGACAGGTATGGACAATTTAACCGCGTTTTCAGCGACGGCGGCAACACTTAATAATTTAGGTCCTGGTTTGGGCACGGTAGCAGGTACTTTCGCCGATGTCTCAGATTCTGGGAAATGGTTGTTAATTGTGGCGATGCTGTTTGGGCGTCTTGAAGTCTTTTCTTTGTTAGTGCTATTTTCTCCAACATTTTGGCGCAGCTAAGATAGCTGCGCCTGTGCTATAGAGGTTTGTCTTTATAAAATACTTAGTTTAGTAAACCTTGAAAACCTTGCATAAGCAGATCTTTCGCTTGTTTGCCTTCTTCTGTGTCTAAATAGCTTTTGGCTTGTTCTACATATTGCATAATCATTTCGGGGTTAAGGCCCAATGCTTCAAATTGTTTTTTCACTTCGTTAATGGCTTTAACTGAGTCACTGTATTCAGATGCTTTGTCTAAGAGTGAACCTAAACCATCAGTGCTTTTGAGTTCACTGACATCAGGTGCAGCATTAATGAGTTCATTAATGCCTGGCAAGGTTTCTGATAGTTGGTTAAATTTGTCTGCGCTTAAATTGCCTTTAACGTAATTGAACAGCGAGCCCAGGCCACCTTCAGCTTGTGACGGATCAACGTTTAAGTTTTCAATTAAACTGCCCACCATCGCACTTGATGTAGGGGTATTTTCTTCAGCTTCTTCACTGAATCCAAACATGCTTTTTAATGAATCAAACCAGCCTTCGGCATGGGATTGGGCTGAAAAAGTCAATGTAGCAACAGTAAGTAGAATAGCGATATGTTTCATTTTTTGTCTCTGTAAAAAGTTGAAGATTAATCAACGGGTTTAACTGCAATAGTGCCGTAATTTAGCATATTTTACGCTATTGCGAATATACAACTTTTGTTTAACTAGCCTAAAAAGAAAGCACTTGGTTGGAATAGTTTTTCAACGTCTGAAATGAATTTTTTATCAACTAAAAATAAAATAACGTGATCATTTGCTTCAATTGATGTGGTGCTATGGGCAATGATTACTTCATCCTGACGCACTATTGCACCTATGGTTGTTCCCGGTGGTAACTTTATGTCCCTAATATTTTTGCCAATAACTTTTGAGGTACTCTGGTCACCATGGGCGATGGCTTCTATGGCTTCCGCCGCGCCTCTGCGCAATGAATAAACATTGACGATATCGCCACGTCGAATATGAGTGAGTAGGGCAGAAATCGTTGCTTGCTGAGGAGAAAAGGCAATATCAATTTCGCCGCCTTGTACCAAATCAACATAGGCGCTTCTCTGGATTAGAACCATTGCTTTTTGTGCGCCCAGTCGTTTGGCTAACATGGCCGACATAATGTTTGCTTCATCGTCATTGGTGACAGCAATGAAAGCGTCAACTTGCCGCACATTTTCTTCGGTTAATAATTCATGGTCGGATGCATCGCCACAAAAAACGATGGTTTTATCTAAATGTGCTGATAGGTATTTGGCTCGTTCTTGAGAATATTCAATTAACTTGACGTTATGATTGTGCTCTAAGCGCTTTGCCAGTCCTGCTCCTATCAGGCCACCACCTGCAATCATAATTCGTTTGTAGCTAGATTCGAGTTTCTGAAGTTCGCTCATCACCGCTCTAATATGTTTAGTTGCAGCAATAAAAAACACTTCGTCATCGGCTTCTATTACCGTTGAAGCTAAGGGTCTTATGGGCCTGCCGCGTCGATAAATAGCTGCTACTCGTGTCTCAACATTGGGCATATGATCGCGCAAAGTTGACAACGCATGACCAACTAACAGACCACCATAATAGGCTTTTACTGCCACTAGGCTGGCTTTTCCATCTGCAAATTCTACAACCTGCAATGCGCCTGGATAATCAATTAAGCGTTTAATGGCTTTGGTAACTAACTGTTCTGGTGCGATTAAGTGATCGACAGGAATATCTTGATGATGAAACAGTTTGTCTTGATGAATAATATATTGTTCCGAGCGTACTCGAGCGATTTTAGTCGGTGTATTAAACAAGGAGTGGGCAACCTGACAGGCCATCATGTTACTTTCATCACTATTAGTCACAGCAATCAGCATATCAGCGTCTTCGGCACCGGCTTTTTCTAAAATATCTGGATGAGAACCCACCCCGTGTACCACTCTCAGATCTAGCCGGTCTTGTAACGACCGCAAAGTATCTAAATCTGAATCGATAATGGTAATTTCGTTCTTCTCACCAACCAAGTTCTCGGCTAATGTGCCTCCTACTTGACCCGCGCCTAGTATTATAATTTTCATGATGTGTTAAATTCGAAACAATTTATGTTGCATTAGAGGACTTTAGCAGCCTCGCATAATAGAAACCATCCATTTGTTTTTCGCCGGGAAGAATTTGCCTGCCCGGTGGCGAGATTTTGTCATGTTCACTTAATTTGCTAAGAGTCGCATCCCCATTGTTGTTTAAAAACTCAGTAATTTGTAGATGATTCTCTTCAGGTAAAATCGAGCAGGTTGCATAAATTAATGTTCCGCCTGGCTTTAATAATTGCCACATGGTTACGAGTATTTGCTTTTGTAAATCAACTAGCGCTTCTATATCCGCGTTTTTACGAAGCCATTTAATATCTGGGTGACGCCTTATTACTCCGGTTGCGGAACAGGGGGCATCAAGTAAAATACGGTCGAACAATTGTCCATCCCACCAACTGCTTGTATCCAGGGCGTCTGCAGCTACCAATTCTGCATCTAAATTTAATCGAGTTAAATTTTCTCGCACTCTATCCAATCGCGAATCATCAATATCGAGAGCTATACACTTCTGTAAGTTTGGCTGACGTTCCAGAATGTGGCAGGTTTTACCACCAGGCGCTGCACAACAATCTAATACTAAATCATTCTCCTGAGTGTCTAAATAACCAGCAGCCAATTGGGCTGCTCCATCTTGAACTGCAAATAAACCTTGTTGATAACCGGGCAACTGAGTGATGTCTTGCCCTTTGCTGAGAATCAGGCCATCGAGGTGTTCTTCGCTTTGACTATATTCAACCCCTTGTTCATCTAACCGCTTTTTAAACGATTCGACATTGGTTTGTCGGGTATTTATCCGCAACCAAATTGGCGGCTTTTGCTGCATTGATACACAGAGTTCCTCAAGTTGATCGGGATAAGCCACTTGAAGTCGTTTGAATAGCCATTTGGGCAAGCCAGAACTTACTTGTGGATCATTAATAGTTTGCTGGGCTAATTCTTGTCGTATAAAGTTACGTAGTAATGCGTTGATCAAACCTTTAAGTGGCTCTACTTTAAGTTGTCGAGCGGCGGCCACGGTTTCAGAAACTGCCGCGTGAGTCGACACACGGGTGAACGCCAGTTGGTAAAAGCCCAACATAATCAGGTGTTCAGCTACTTTGTATTTGTTTTTAAGGGGTTTATCTAATAGTTGTCTTAACCAGCTCTGTAATACAGGAAGTTGGCGCAATACGCCAAATACCATCTCTTGCAACCAAGCTTTATCTTTATCTGAATATAATTCTTGAATTTTTGGCAGGGACTCGCGTGAAGACTGACCATTTTCTAATATTTGATAAAGTACCTTAGCGGTATCAGCGCGCAAGGTTTTACTAGTTTTTTTCATTCGTTGTTTATCAGAAGAAGAATTCACGGAAGGGATTGACCCGTAACGAACCAATTTTTTCTTGCATTGATTAAGTCTGTTACCAGCATCGGTTTTTTACCGGGTATTTGTAATTTGGTGAGCAATAAATTGTTTTCTCCAGTGGCTACTTCAATACCTTTTTTGCTAACTGAAATAATTTTCCCTGGCGATTCGGAGTTTGTGGTTCCAGTATCAACAATACTAGCCTCCCAAAGTTTGATTGCAATAGTTTGTTCGTTCCCCTCTGGGGTTAGCTCGAAGTAAGCTACCGGCCAAGGATTGAAAGCTCGAACGTTACGTTCGATTTGCTCTGCAGACATTGTCCAATCAATAAGGGCTTCTTGTTTACTTAGTTTCTGCGCGTAATTTGCAAGTGTGTCGTCTTGAATTTCCGGTTTAATAGACTCAATGCTATCTAAGCATTCTAGTAATGCATCCGGGCCGATTTCTGCTAATTTACTGTATAAACTGGCACTGGTATCGGTCATTTCTATGGGAATCGCTTTTTTAAGCAACATTGCCCCTGTGTCTAACCCTTTATCCATTTGCATGATAGTGACGCCTGTTTGCTCGTCACCCGCCCAAATGGCGCGTTGGATAGGGGCTGCACCGCGCCAACGGGGTAATAAAGAACCGTGAACATTTAGGCAGCCTAATCGAGGGGTATCTAAAACGACTTGTGGCAGTATCAAACCATAGGCTACAACGATCATAATATCAGGATTAAGTTCAGCTAATTGCTGCTGCGCTTCAGGGGTTTTTAATGATAACGGTTGTTCAACATGAATGTCGTGTTCCAGCGCTAATTGCTTAACCGCACTGGCTTGTAGCTTTTTACCCCGTCCCGCAGGGCGATCTGGTTGACTGTATACTGCGATAATATTATGTTCAGATTCAATCAGTGCTTGTAGATGTTGTGCCGCAAAGTCCGGTGTACCGGCAAACACGATATTCAATTTTTTGCTCAATGTATCACTCCAGACATTAAGATGCTCGGGCGGCGAGGCGCGCTTCTTTCTCTAGTTTACTGCGGATACGTTTGCGCTTGAGGGGAGACAGGTAATCCACAAATAACTTGCCTTTTAGGTGATCGAGTTCATGTTGTATACAGATAGCTAATAAGCCGTCTGCTTCCAATGTGAATTCTTTTCCTTCAGCATCGAGCGCTTTAACAATAACATGTTCTGCACGTTCTACTTTTGCGTAATTGTTAGGAACAGATAGACAGCCTTCTTCACTGATAGCTTCACCATCCATTTCTATAATTTCTGGATTAATAAATACGCGAGGCGTATTTTGGTCTTCAGAAATGTCCATAACAACAACACGTTTATGCACATTTACCTGGGTTGCAGCAAGTCCAATACCATTTTCTTCGCGCATGGTTTCGAACATGTCTTCAACTAACTTTGTAATTTCTCCGTCGACTTTCTCTACAGGCTTAGCGACTGTTCTGAGCCTTTCGTCGGGAAATTTTAATACATTTAAAATGGCCATCTTGATCTTCAGCTACACTATACTTTGGTGAATTAAGGTACATTTTTTGTAAAACTGTACCCAGGGTCAGTATTAATTACTATACGGTTCAATAAAATACACTATTGAATCATTTAAGGCGCTATTCTAGCCTAAAAAGAATGAAAGTTCGATCAAGCAAATCAGTGTTTAGGTCGATACTTAACAACAAGGTTCGCTGCATTATGAGGTTGGTATGGGCAAAAGATTGAGTAAACTTCTGGTAATTCTATTGTTTTTACCATTGGCGACAATTGCAGACGTAATTAATATTAAACAAACTGCGCCACAAGTTTATGTGGTTAAAAAAGGGGATACTCTTTGGGACATCTCCAATATGTACTTGAGTAAGCCTTGGTTGTGGCCAGAGTTATGGCGCAATAATGTACATATTAACAATCCGCATTTAATTTATCCTGGTGACGAACTAAGGCTAAGATATAACGATCAAGGTGAACCTATTTTGGATCTCGTTCGCGATGATCCTAAGCCGCAAATCAAGCTCTCGCCTGAGGGACTCAAAGAATTAAAATCAGTCCATCCAATTAATGTTTTGCCTTGGACGATTATTCAACCCTATATCGAAAGTAGTACTATTATGGAAGAAGACGAGTACGAACAGCTTCCATATTTGTTAGGTAACCAAGATGGCAATACGGCATTTGCGTCTGGAGACTTAGTGTTAAGTAAAGCCGACTCCGATACCCCTGAACAATACAATGTGGTGAGAAAACAAAATGAACTCCGTGACCAATATGGCAACCTACTGGGGTTTCAAATTCGTCATGTTGCAGATGCAACCCCATTAGAAAGTGAAGTGGCTGGCCAACATCTAGTTACTGTAGAAGATGCAAATTTCGAAGCTCGACGAGGAGACAAGTTACTTCCTCGCGCACGAATGCAAGTTGGTAGTATGAAGTTAAAGGCTGCAACCAGGCAAAAAGGGCAAATAATAAGTAGTTTAGAACAGCATAAGTTGCTGGGTAAATATGATGTGGTGATTCTTGATTTAGGGCGCCGTAAGGTAAAACCAGGGACGGTGTTAGGGGTGTATGTTCAAGGGCCTAATATTCAAGTAAGCAGTAATCCCAAGTACGATGGTGAAAGTAATTTTGTTGATAACCTTTTTGATGGAAGTGATGAGTTGCAACAACCTGCAATAAAAGTCGGGGAGGTTGTGGTGTTCAAAGTATTCCAAAAAGCAAGTTATGCATTGGTTACCCGTTCCACTAAAATTATTCGTGAAGGAGCAATAGTCGCGAAACCATAAAATAATTCAAAGGACAGCTCATGGCACAGGAAGTGCGTCAAAGTGAACAAAAAAAGCATACTCAATTAACAGGGCCACACAATCCCGAAGAAGCACTACGTTGTTGGTTGGCTTTGGACCAGATTCCTCATTTTGGTATGGGGAAGTTAAAAAAGTTTCAGAGCGTCTACAAATTACCAGCTCATTCTTTGCTGGCGTATTCATCCTCTCAACTCACTGAATTGGGTTTTAATGCTGCACAAGCAAAGGCTATTAGCTCTCCCGACTGGCGAGCAATTGATAGAGAGCTCAATTGGCTTGCAGCAGATCCCTGGCGATTTGCTGTTCATCCTAATCACCCTGATTATCCAAAATTGTTGGCTGAAACTCCTCGTCCCCCTTTCGTACTTTTTGGTTGGGGAAACAAAAAGCTACTCGATTCTAATCAGGTTGCTATGGTGGGAAGCCGCAATCCGAGTCACTATGGCAAAGGTTGTGGATTTGATTTTGCCCAAGGGCTCGCGCAACAAGGGTTTACTGTAACCAGTGGCTTGGCGATGGGGATTGATACCTGCGCGCATCAAGGGGCATTGAGTGTTGGCGGCAATACTTTGGCAGTGTTAGGAAGTGGGATAGATAACCTTTACCCTAAACGAAATGTTCGCCTAGCAGAAGAAATCGTTGAGAATCGAGGGTTGATTTTGTCGGAGTTTAGGGCGAATACTAAACCTACGCCCCATAACTTTCCCCGCAGAAATCGTATCGTCAGTGGGCTATCTCTGGGTGTATTGGTTATCGAAGCTGCTATTCGCAGCGGCTCTCTCATTACTGCAAAATATGCTATTGAACAAAACCGTGACGTTTTTGCTATACCCGGTAATATAAATAACCCGCTCAGTGAGGGTGCTCATTTATTGATCAAAGAAGGCGCTAAACTCGTATCAAGCATAGAAGACATTATAGAGGAGTTTCAGAACCTTAATTCTTGTGTTCTAAAGGATTATTCGAAAAACAGCAAAAAAAGTCCAATTGAAAGCTTGGCAACCGACAAATTGTTAGATAGTGTAGACTATGACGTTACTGCGTTAGACGTCGTTGTACAACGTAGCGATATGCCGATTAAAGTCGTATTGGCGCAATTATTAGAATATGAGTTGCGTGGTTTAGTAGCCTCTGTATCTGGGGGCTACATCAAATTGAGGGGTAAATAATATGTTCGATATCCTCATGTATCTGTTTGAAAATTTCATTCATAGCGAAACTGAAATTCGTGTTGATCAAGATGAATTGACAGACGAACTTGTGCGCGCTGGATTTCATCATGATGAAATCTATAAAGCGTTGTCGTGGTTAGAAAAGTTAGCTGCTTTGCAAGAAACGGATATTAATCCGTATTTTGTGAAGTCTGGTGGAGCTTTAGTCAACCGCATTTATACGCAAGAAGAAGAAATGCGTTTGGATGTGCAATGCCGTGGTTTCTTGATGTTTCTAGAGCAAATTAATGTTTTAGACTCAGTAACAAGAGAAATGGTTGTTGATAGAGTGATGGAGATAGATTCTAAAGAATTTTGTCTCGAAGATCTGAAGTGGGTTGTGCTCATGGTGCTGTTTAATGTGCCTGGTAAAGAAAATGCCTATGCACAAATGGAAGATCTTTTATTTGAAGAGCCAGAAGGCCCCTTGCATTAAATTTCAGGTAGTCAAATTTGTGGCGATAGGCCACTGCGAAGAGAAGCAAATGGCATGATCAATTATGTCTAAAATCGATCACACTCTTTTTGCCGCTCATGAACACGCACTCGATGGAGACTTTGGTGTGTGTCCAGACTGCGGCGCAAAACTTCAAATTAAACGAGGTAAAAACGGCGCTTTTCTAGGGTGTAGTCAGTACCCATCCTGTGATTTTGCCAAACCCTTACATGACAACAGTACCGTCGAACTCAAACAAATTGATGGATCTGAATGTCCTGAATGTGGCTTAACGTTAGCGATTAAAAAAGGCCGATTTGGTTTATTTATTGGTTGTACCGGATATCCCGATTGCCACCATATCGAAGCTGTCAAACAGCAAAAGGACATCCACATCGCCTGTCCATCGTGTAAAACAGGCAAACTAATCAAACGTACGAATAAATATGGTAAAAGTTTTTATGCCTGTGATGGCTACCCAAAGTGTAAATATATTTTAAATTCGCAGCCTGTAGATAAAGCCTGTCCTAAATGTCATTGGTCGGTATTAATAGAAAAGAAAGGGGATGGTAAGGTTTATTACCAATGTCCGCAAAAAGAATGTGGTACTAAGGTTGCAGCTGAAAGCAATTAACTTCATTTCTATCTGACGACTTTCTTCATTACCCCATTTGCATTACACTCCACGTCTCAATTTTAAGTATTCCTAATCAAATGGACATAAGTCAAAACCCACACTATTTTAATCAACAATTTTTGGGCGGCGCTATTTTTGCGTATCCCACTGAAGCCGTTTTTGGCTTAGGTTGTGACCCAACTAATGAAGCTGCGGTAATGAAGTTGTTGGCGCTAAAAAATAGGCCTATGGAAAAAGGTCTGATTTTAATTGCTAGTAATAAACAGCAACTGGCTAAATTTGTAAACTTTTCTGCAATTGATCCTATGATACTTTCTGAAGTCGATGATTCTTGGCCAGGACCAAACACTTGGTTGCTGCCTAAAAAGCCAGGAACACCTGATTTTATTACGGGTGGTTCAGATTTAGTCGCGGTTCGGGTAAGTGACCATCCTTTGGTGAATAAAATGTGTGAACTAGTCGACAGTGCAATCGTCTCAACAAGTGCTAATTTAAATGGTGAGCAGCCGGCTAAAACAAGTGAACAAGTTTACGGGCAATTTGGCAAAACATTTTTGTGTTTAGATGGAGCTTTAGGTAATCAAAAGAATCCGAGTCAAATTCGCAATGGCATAACCGGTGAAACCGTAAGAGCAAGTTAAATATGAACTCAGTTAGTACTCCCGACATAGATTTGGTAAAGCAATTTTTACTAAAATTACAAGACGATATTTGTCATACACTGGAGTTGGTGGATGGCAAAAAGCAGTTTAAACAGGATAATTGGCAGCGTGAAGAGGGTGGTGGTGGTCGCACTCGAGTGTTAACCAATGGCCATGTCATTGAGCAGGGGGGGGTTAACTTTTCCCACGTGTTCGGCACTCAATTACCCGATTCCGCTACTGCAGCCAGACCTGAATTAGTTGGTCGTAGTTTCCAAGCAATGGGTGTGTCCCTAGTAATTCACCCCAAAAATCCGTACGTTCCCACCTCTCACGCTAACGTTCGATTCTTTTTAGCCGAGAAAGAAGGGGAAGATCCGGTTTGGTGGTTTGGTGGTGGTTTTGACTTAACCCCTTTTTATCCTTATATGGAAGATGTACAACATTGGCATAGTGTTGCCAAGCAAGCATGCCTGCCATTCGGCGAAGGTATGTATGAAAAGTATAAAGACTGGTGTGACAAATATTTTTATATTAAACACCGTGATGAAACTAGAGGGGTTGGTGGTCTGTTTTTCGATGATCTTAACGAGTTAGGATTTGAGCAATCGTTTGAATTTATGAAATCCATTGGTAATGGTTTTCTAGATGCCTATATCCCAATCGTTGAGCGACGCAAAGAGACCTCCTATTCGGAACGTGAAAGAGAATTTCAATTATATCGTCGCGGCCGCTATGTTGAATTTAATTTGGTATATGACCGAGGGACGTTGTTTGGTCTGCAAACTGGTGGAAGAACAGAATCGATTTTGATGTCCATGCCTCCTTTAGCGCGCTGGGAATATAACTTTCAAACAAAATCAAATACACCAGAAGCTCGACTGACTGAAGAATTTTTGAAACCAAGAGATTGGCTAAATGAGTAGGACAAAGGGAAATTATAGATTTTGAATATCGATAAATATGCTGTGTTTGGTAATCCTATAGAGCAAAGTCGTTCGCCACTTATTCATCAAACATTTGCAAAACAACGACAGGAAACCATTGATTACCAAAAGATTTTAGGTCAAAAAGGTAATTTTTCAGCCAACCTAGATGAATTTTTCGCCGATCCCAATGCCAAGGGTTGTAATATAACTAGTCCGTTTAAACAGGATGGCGTTAAATGGGTTACCGAACTTTCTCCCGCGGCGGTGAAAGCGGGTGCTATCAATACTATTATTCGTTTGGATGAAAACCGCTTTAGAGGCGAAACTACTGACGGACCAGGTTTGGTGTTAGATTTAAAACATCAGAATTTCAATTTTGAGAATGCGAGAATTTTACTGATTGGTGCTGGTGGCGCGGCAAGGGGAGTGATTCTTCCCATATTAGAACAAGGCGTTAAAGATATTACGATTGTAAATCGTACTAAACAGAAAGCCACTGAACTCGCTAATTGGTTCGCCAATGATCAGGTTTGCGCTGCAGATTTTGCTGAAGTAAATGCCAGCTTGTCACAACCTTTTGACTTAATCGTGAACTGCACTTCGGCGAGTTTAAGCGGCCAAGTCCCCGATATATCTGAGTATGTCTTATCTAGAGCAAATATGGTCTACGATATGGTTTACCTTTCTGAACCAACAGTTTTTGTACAACTAGCTAAAACCTTAGGTGTTGCCAATACCAGTGACGGGTTAGGTATGCTGATTGGTCAGGCTGCCCATAGTTTCAAATTGTGGCGCGGCTACATGCCAGACATCGAACCTGTAATGCAACAGATAAGACGTATGTTATGAATCAGGCTATTCAAATAATTGATGGTTTTGAATATGACCTGCAATATGAAGGGCTCAAAATTCTCGCTATCAATAGCGGGGCGCTAATTAATTGTTATATTACTGAAGTGAATCAAGATGAAGCGGAAGGGTTTTATGCTCTTCATCAATTTGATGCTGAAGAGCATTTGAGTTCTTTAATTGAGCAAGAACGTTTTAATCATAATGGCGATATTGTGCTTTCTAAATCTGAGCTGCTTGGATAGACACTATTACAATCAACAGTAACTTAAAGGTAGACCTTTATACTTCTGCTAAATATTCGTCTTTAGTGACTAAGTAGTTGTCAGCCGATATTTTTAAGAATGCTAACTCTGAATCATTAAGTTTTCGTGCTTGCTTTGCTGGACTGCCAACATATAAATAACCGCTTTCAAGGGTTTTATTCGGTGGGACTAAACAACCGGCTCCTACAAATACATCGTCTTCAACTACTACGCCATCCATTATAATTGCACCCATACCAACTAATATACGGTTTCCCAATGTACAACCATGGAGCATGCATTTGTGACCAATAGTTACATCGTCACCAATAATCAACGGATATCCCTGTGGATTATTAACACTAGAGCGAGTGACATGTAGTACGGTACCATCTTGAACATTTGTTCTGTTACCTATTCGGATACTATTTACATCTCCTCTAGCAGCAACTAATGGCCATATACTGACCTCATCTCCACAAATTACATCACCCACTATGATACTGGAATTATCTACATAACATTTATTTCCGAATTGTGGAGTTGTGCCTTTAAAGGACGAAATGGGTTTTTGCATGTTTTGCTACCTTTATGAACTGCTCTTCTTTAATAAACAATACTACCATTGTTTTTCAAAATCGACTTTTAGGTGTTTTTACATAACTTTGTTCGAAAGGCTTTATTTCCTTAAAGCTCAATAAATAATGTAAACACAGGTGAAAGTTACAGAGCTTTCCAAATTAGATTCTTATTGAATCTTTGATATTAATGTTTGGCGTTGTCTAGATAATAAGTAGTGTAGGAACTAAAAAACAAAGCATGATTTGAAAGCCCTTGGTTTTAAGTCATTTAAATAAGGTTATTCAGTAAGGCATACTAGTAGAAAGTAATGGACAACATACGAATACTTTCTAGCTACTAATATAAGTGGCTCTTTCTTACATCTTATTTATTGTTTATTTATCCCGCAAAAGTGCCATATTTGGCGTAAAAACCAGCAATCAAACGGATTTTTCAATTTATTTTAAAATAGCGCTTGATCTTCCGATTATGGTCTGTAGAATGCGCGCCTCGCTTCGGGACAAACTTTAAAGAATGTCTCTTCTTAATCACCTTTATAAGGAAGTTAAGAGCACGCCGTAAGGCAAGTGTGGAGCGGGATGGAGACAATTTAGCGATTTGAAATAAATTCAAAAAAACTAAATAAAAATGTTGACATCAAATAACGGAAGTGTAGAATACGCCTCCCGCTTGAGAGAGACCTAACGGACTCACTAAGCAAACAAGATTTACAGGTAACGCCAAAGGGCTGTGACCTAGTGTAAAAACCTTCGGGTACAACACTAAACGTTCTTTAACAATTTGCAACAAGACAATCTGTGTGGGCACTCATTATAAGAGTGCTTACCAAAAAAAGTTCATATTTCGAAAGAAGTTTAATTGAAGAGTTTGATCATGGCTCAGATTGAACGCTGGC
>NZ_BAAGTF010000031.1:0-69837 GCF_054782055.1 Aliiglaciecola aliphaticivorans | reverse complement strand
ATATTCAATAATGTCATCTTAGGTGCCTGTTTTGGTGTTTTTTTATTTTTTGGTAGAAACAAAATAACGCAATTACAGGCACTTATCTTCTTTATTTGTGGGGATCCCTCAGGCTTTAGCCCCGCGCAAACTCGCCAAATCCATGGCCTAAAGACCATGCTACAACCCCATACCTGTAGGTGGGGGCTTTAGCCCCGCGCAAACTAGCTATATCCATGGCCTAAAGACCATGCTACAGCGCCACACCTGTAGGTGGGGGCTTAGCCCCGCGCAAACTCGCCAAATCGATGGCCTAAAGACCATGCTACAGCGCCATACCTGTAGGTGGGGGCTTTAGCCCCGCGCAAACCCGCCAAATCCATGGCCT
The DNA here is from genome assembly GCF_054782055.1 of Aliiglaciecola aliphaticivorans. Taxonomy (NCBI): domain Bacteria; kingdom Pseudomonadati; phylum Pseudomonadota; class Gammaproteobacteria; order Alteromonadales; family Alteromonadaceae; genus Aliiglaciecola; species Aliiglaciecola aliphaticivorans. Next base: position 69,470 of record NZ_BAAGTF010000031.1, on the reverse strand, counting down.
AAAGACCATGCTACAGCGCCACACCTGTAGGTGGGGGCTTTAGCCCCGCGCAAACTCGCCAAATCCATGGCCTAAAGACCATGCTACAACGCCATACCTGTAGGTGGGGGCTTTAGCCCCGCGCAAACCCGCTATATCCATGGCCTAAAGACCATGCTACAAACGCCATACCTGTAGGTGGGGGCTTTAGCCCCGCGCAAACTCGCCAAATACATGGCCTAAAGACCATGCTACAGCGCCACACCTGTAGGTGGGGGCTTTAGCCCCGCACAAACTCGCCAAATCCATGGCCTAAAGACCATGCTACAGCTTATACTTTTTTAGGTAACGCATTTATCTTTGTGAAACCTTCAGACTCGAGCTCTTGGTTAACACAATTTAGTATAAATTCCTGTTTACTTAAATCACCTGTTCCATCTTCCTCGGCAACTTCAAGGCAATACTGCAACATATCAGAAACTGTGTCTGGATCAGCTACTTCTTGAGCATAAGAAACACTTACAAACAATGCTGTTGTCGCTGCGCCTAAAAGCCATTTATTCATTTTATTCTCCAAATTAATTAGGCTAAAAATCTGGCTGAATTTTTATCCTATTAATCTCTCTTTGCCAGCAAATTAATTTACTCGTGAAGACAATAATTTTTCGTCAATCTACTGCACTTTTATCGTTGTATTTGGCAATGGAACGTCTATATTTCGCTCACTTTTTTAAGGTGGAAAAAATAACTTTTTCAGCGTTTAAAAAATTGACTTTTAAGAGTGAAATTAACAAATGTATAAATCGTTAGTCGTTGTTGACAAGTTAGATGACCTGCCAGAAATGGATGAAAATATCATCGATTTCGCACAATATTTAGCGGATTATCCTAAAGCTGGTGAACCCAAAACCAGAGTGATCAACTTATGTAATACATCGCTGTATTTAAGCGAGGGATATTACTGCTCATTGTTGGCTGAAGCGCGTCAACATAAAGTGTTGCCCAGCGTTAACTGTATTAACGATTTAACCCCATTTAATCGGCCTGATTCCATGGAAAAAGCAGGGCTAACACTGGCAACGTCTTTCCTAGCCAAGCAGGTAGATAAGACAGAAGTGGAATTATTGGTATTTTTTGGCTGGTCCGAAAATGAAAGTTTCAAAAAATTAGCTAAACATGTGTTTGAGCGCTATCCAGCGCCTATATTACGCCTGAGAATCAAACCATCCGATAATTCTATTTCGGTGCTGGTATCGATTGTGGGCTGCAACGAATTGGATGGAAAAAGTTGGCCGCTGTTTACTCAACGTTTGAAAGATTACACCCAATCTACTTGGCGCAATCATTACAACAAGAAAAAATTTCGATGGGACATGGCGATTTTAGTTAATGAACAGGAAAAAACACCGCCTAGTGACCATAAAGCGCTAAAAAACTTTATAAAAGCAGCCGAGCAAGTGGGCATTCATGCTGAGCTAATTAATGCGAAACAAGCCGCGAATATTAGTCACTATGATGCGCTATTTATTCGCGAAACGACTGCCATTGACCACCATACCTATCGTTTAGCCCGCAAAGCTGAACAAGATGGTTTGGTGGTTATGGACGATGCCCAATCGATTCTTCGCTGTTGCAATAAGGTATTTCTGCACGATGCATTTAGTTATAACAAAGTGCCAGCGCCGAAAAGTAGTTTCGTTTCAAACGCGGATGATAAAACCTGCGAAAAGTTAGCTGCGGAATTTGGCTATCCAATTGTACTTAAGTTGCCAGAAAGTTCATTTTCAATGGGGGTGTTTAAGGTTGAAAACCTTGCAGAGCTAAAACTTAAATTAACTGAAATGTTAACGAAATCAGCGTTGGTGCTAGTACAGGAATATATCTATACCGACTTTGATTGGCGTATTGGTGTGCTTAATGGCCGAGCAATATATGCTTGCCGCTATTTTATGGCACGCAATCACTGGCAAATATACAACCATGGATCCAAAGCGCATTTCTCAGGTGATTTTGAGACCTTGCCAACGTTCGAAGTACCAAAACCTGTGTTAGACGCAGCGGTAAAAGCCAGTGCTATCGTGGGTAAAGGGTTATATGGAGTAGACATAAAACAAGTTAATAACCAGGTTTACGTGATTGAAGTCAATGACAATCCAAGTTTGGAAGCGAAAGTGGAAGATCTCTATTTAGGTAAAGAGCTATACATGATCATTATGCAAGAGTTTGCCAACCGTCTTGAAGCGAGAGGTCGCTAAGTGAAAGCTTTGCCATCCAATCAACAAAGGATGCCTATTTTCATTAGAGCGGCAGAAACAGAAGATTTACCGCAACTACTTGAATTGGAGAAACAGAGTTTCGATTCTGATCGCTTAAGTCGTCGGAGTTTCAGACATTGGCTGAAATCTCCCACATGCATATTTATTGTGGCTGTCCTGCAAGATGCTGCAGTAAACGAACAGACCAAGATACTAGGTTATGGACTTGTGTTAATGCGCAAGGGAACTCGTTTGTGCCGATTATATTCAATTGCTGTATCGAAACTGGCCAAAGGAAGTGGTTTAGGCAAACGTATATTAAGTGAACTGGAAAGAGAATCCGTAGAGCACGGCAAGTTATTTATGCGCCTAGAGGTTGCCTGTGACAATGAAACAGCGATAAATCTGTATCAATCTTTCGGGTATCGGTCTTTTGGTGTTTATCGCAACTACTATCGTAACAGTATAGACGCTCTGCGTATGCAAAAGCCGATTCATCAACGCTTAACTCAACAGCGCTGGGCGAGTTACCCTTGGTATCGACAATCCACGGAATTTACCTGTGGGCCTGCAGCTTTGATGATGGCCATGAATAATCTTGATCCTAAGATACACATGGATCAGTCTCTTGAATTAGATATTTGGCGGCAAGCGACCACCATTTTTATGACATCTGGTCACGGTGGTTGTCACCCTATTGGTTTAGGCATAGCAGCGATGGAAAGGGGCTTCAATGCCAAAGTATATGTCAACACAAAAGACACCTTGTTCCTTGATGGCGTGCGCAGTGAGCATAAAAAAAACATCATGTATGCAGTTGAAAAACGTTTTAAACAACAGGCCCAAGAAACTGGATTGAGGGTTCAGTTTGACGCTCCTAGTGTGCAAATGATCCAATCTGAATTAGCAGCAGGTTCTGCGGTGCTTAGCTTGATAAGTACCTATCGACTAGACGGTAAAAAGTCACCTCACTGGGTGACGATTACCCATGTGGATGATGACTGTTTATATTTCCATGATCCGGATCCAGATGACACTTTACAGGAGGTTGATAATCAGCAAATAGCAGATTGCCAACATATTCCGTTGGCTATAGAAGACTTTAATAATTTGTCGGTATTTGGTAAGTCCAAATTGCGCACAGCCGTTGTTATTAGTCGTGTAAATTAATAAGGAAAAAACATGACAAGCAATTTTTCATCTCAACTGATTGAAGTCATCTGCATTGCAGACACCCTTGAGCTCAAGGCGATTCAAAGTCAGTTTGCAAAACACTTTGTAGTGAATCGTTACAGAGATGCGTTACATATAGATCTGCCTAAGGGCCATGTATTTATATTTGAATATGGTGTAGTGGTGACCTGGGGTATTAGTGCGGCTAAAAAGGCTGATTTAATTGAAGACTTAAAAGGGTTTTACAGCACGAGCGCATCCGAACATTGGGAAGTTTACCAGTTTAATTTAGTCGAGGATGCTAAGTTTTCCATTAGCAATGACACCTTTACTTTAGGAGCGGCAAAAGCACACACTTTATTAGCCATTAGTCATGCCTTTGCGCAATCACGTAAATTGGAGGTATTTGAATCCCAGGCTGAAAATACGATTGCCTATAATCGACACTTAGCGACCGAACTTGCTACCACGGGTAACATAAAATTGAGTCGGAAAAAATTAGCGATGCGGCGTGGAGCGCTGTTTCAAACTAAAAATGACATTATGTTGCGATTTAGTCTGTTGGATGTGCCTGAGTATTTTTGGGATTATCCCGCAACCCAAGAAGACTATTTAGCCGCAATCAAATACCTTGAGCTAACCCAAAGAATTGAATTGCTCAACCTCAAGCTAGAAACTATTCATGAACTTTTTGAAATGTTGGCGGCAGAGCAAAACCATAAACATTCATCGTTTTTGGAATGGATCATTATCATTTTGATTGCGGTGGAAATTGTACTTTTTTTCGTTCACTAACGGCAATTGTGGGTTAGTAATGAGGGCCAAACACATCACTGTATTTGGCCTTTCATAGGTAATTTTAGTTTAAAACTGATAGGTCATGCCGACCCGAAAATTGGTGTCATTGTTTTCAAACCCAACGGAATCTTGGATATTGTGGGCAAGGGCATTATCAATGTTCAAATTGGTTTGCAAATTTTCAGACAACTGCCAATTAGCGGCAACACCATATTTTGCATACCCTCCCAATTCGACTAATCCCGTGGGAATTGAGCTATCTAAATATTCATCCCTCACATCTGCAAAAATAGTAATGGTCAGATTTTTCCACCGGGCATCTAAACTTGCTCCACCAAACCATTGGGGGCGTCTGCGCAATTGGCTTTGCTCTCCATTAACCGTAATATCCAGGTAACTCACATCCACAGAAAGTTGCAGCCAAGTCGTTAACTCAAGACTTGTACTCAACTCCACTCCCGATGTTTCTACGTTACTGCGGTTAACATTGGTAAATAACTCCGCATCAAAGTCTACTAAATCTGTAAAATCATTTTCAAATAGAACTAAGGTAATGTGTCCTGACTCAGCATCCCACTGTAAACCTAGCTCTTTATTAATACTTCGCTCAGGTTGTAAATCAGAATTCCCCACCAGTGGATGAGCTAAAGCAAAGAAACTTGGCAATTTATAACCTTCATTGTACACAGCGAATAAACTCAACTCCTCCAAGAGGTTATAGTGTCCTGCGAATCGAATTGAGGTTTCACTATCGAAGTTATCAGCATCGTCATAACGTATACCGAGATCGATGCTGTAATTGTCTTGCCCGTATTTCCCTTCAATAAAGGCGCTTTGGGAGTCCTGTTCTAAGACAAAATCGACTGGTAACTGAAATCCATAATCAAGAAAGCCAGTATTGCTTCCTTCAGAATCGCGAGCACTAATCCCAACCACAATAGTGGTGGTTTGATTGAGTTGATGATTCAAAAACAGTTCAATTTCAGAGCGTGTAAACTCTGAATCAATAGTGCTTGCGGGGATACCTGATTGCACACCTTCAGCAATACCAGGGTGCTCTGAAGATTCCTGACGATTTAACCAAGATAAGTTAAGATTGATTGCATTCGAATGGTTTAACTCGAAGGTATTATTTAAGCCCAGTAACCACTGTTCACTATTGCGCTGTTCAGCGCTCAGAGGCATTGCATATTGCTCGCCACCGGAATCTTCCGCAAAGCTTAGGTTTTCGTTATCGCTGTAGGTAACCAATAATCGATGACTTTGTTTAGCGTTAGCAAAAGCGGCCTTAAAGAGCCCTTGTTGGCTTTTAGTAATAGCAAACTCCGACCCTTCGCGCTCACGAGAAGACAAACTTGCTAGCAGCGACACACCATTATCGTATTTGTGAGACAAATTTAGGCCAGCGTTAAGCTGTTTATCGCTGCCTACTTCTAAATTGATTGCTGGGGCGACATCCTCTCGGGTAATAATATGAATCACGCCGCTAATGGCTTCGCCACCGTAGATAGCGCTAATGCCACCTCGATAAACTTCAATTCGCTCGATACTTTGAGGATTAACCTGACTAAAATCGAAGCCGCCGCCACGACTATTAGTGGAATCATTAACGGCCACACCATCAATCAAAATTAACGTAAAGTTAGATTCACCGCCGCGTACCGAAACAAATGACACTCCTCCGGCTACACCATTTTCGGCAATCATAATGTTTGGTATACGCTGCAAAAGATCTAGAGTTGATGCAGGATTGATACGATCAATTTGCTCTCTTGATAAGCTAGCAACACTGCCAGAGGTATTGTCAGCCATTCGCGTACCAGTCACCTGCAAAATTTCCACATTTTGTTGGGCTAAAACTGTCATTGAAGAAATTGAAAGGGAAAACAGCGCCGCTAAGCAACAAAATCCGTACTTCAGATTCACTTGAATTGTCCTTGCTAATGAAAACTTTTTTTGAAGGAGGCGATTCTAAATGCTTTTACCTATGCATTCACCTTAATTTATCGTTTTTATTGCGTTATTCATCGACACGACTACAGGGCTTTTCCATGGCCTGTAGTCGGTGGCTTTAGCCCCGAGAAATTGACCGGGAGCCCCTTCGAAAAAATCCATGGCCTAAAGACCAGGCTACAGGTCTGGAATGAATGTCCAATCCCGAAAAAAACCTTGCCTGTAGTCGGTGGATTTAGCCCCGAGAAATTGCCCGGGAGCCCCTTCGAAAAAATCCATGGCCTAAAGACCAGGCTACAGGTCTGGATTAAATGTCCAATGCCGAAAAAACCTTGCCTGTAGTCGGCGGCTTTAGCCCCGAGAAATTGCCCGGGAGCCCCTTCGAAAAAATCCATGGCCTAAAGACCAGGCTACAGGTCTGGAATGAATGTCCAATGCCGAGAAAAAACCTTGCCTGTAGTCGGTGGATTTAGCCCCGAGAAATTGCCCGGGAGCCCCTTCGAAAAAATCCATGGCCTAAAGACCAGGCTACAGGTCTGGATTAAATGTCCAATGCCGAAAAAAACCTTGCCTGTAGTCGGTGGCTTTAGCCCCGAAAAATTGCCCGGGAGCCCCTTCGAAAAAAAACATGGCCTAAAGACCAGGCTACAGGTCTGGAATGAATATCCAATGCCGAGCCCCCAGGCCTAAAGACCAAGCTACAGGTCTGGAATGAATGTCCAATGCCGAGCCCCCAGACCTAAAGACCAGGCTACAAAGTTGATAAAACGTTCAAGATTGGGCGGTACGATATTCGCCAATTGCCTCTTTTAAGACGCTGGATGCGGATTGCAAGAATAGAAAGGCTAAGGCAAAACCAATAACGATATCCGGCCAACCAGAGCTTGTTAACCATACCCCTACACCGGCAAAAATAACCGAAATATTGGCGATAATATCATTGCGAGAACACAACCAAACAGAACTCATGTTAATGTCTTCCGCTCTGTGTTTCCAAAGCAGCGCCAAACACACGGCATTAGCCAATAAAGCAATAAAACCAAACAAGCTTATCGTTTCATATGTGGGTGAGTGAGGCACCATTAGGCTGTATATTCCCTGGCCTAGCACAAATAATCCAAATGCCGCCATTATCGAGCCTTTAAACATCGCGGAGATGGCCTTCATCTTTGCCCCTCGGGCGATAACATAAATGCTAAAGATGTAAACCATCGCATCCCCTAGCATATCCAGGGAATCAGCAATTAACGACACGGAATTTGCCATCAGACCTGCGGTTAACTCCACCACAAACATGATCGCATTAATAGCCAGCACTATCTTTAATGTTTTACCTTGCTTGTCTCTGAGTGCTTCTATTTCACAGGATTTGTCACTGCAGCAATTCGCCATTATGTTCCTATTAATTTATTAGATGCTAGACCTCCCTATTTTGAGGGACAAGACGGTATCAAGCAAGCCTAATAATCACAAGGATATAAGACTACAGACGTTGAGCTTTCATCTCCTTTGCACAGTAATCCACAGCTCTGGCTGTTAGCGCCATAAAAGTAAGTGATGGATTCACTACACCTGATGAGCAGTACGCTGAACCATCAGTAACGAATAAATTCGGAATATCATGACTTTGGCAATATTGATTTAACACTGATGTTTTAGGATCACGTCCCATTCGCGCAGTGCCTACTTCATGAATGGCAATGCCTGGAGCACGATGGGGCAGCTCATAGCTAGTCCCACTTTTAACGTTGGTACATCCCCCTGCTCGCAACATTTCAGCGCCCATTTCCGCGGCGTCATCCATCATCGCTTTTTCGTTTTCACGATATTCCACGTTAAAATTAATAAGAGGCATGCCCCACTTGTCTTTTTTATTCGGGTTTAAAGACATTTGATTATCAAAGTGTGGCAACATCTCCCCTTGAGCAGAGAAGTCCACTCCCCACTTACCCGGTGTACTTAACTGTTGCTTAAAGTCACTGCCAATACCATCTTGTTGACTTTTCCCTCGCCAATCAGAACGATAGGTATTAATGCCGTAGGCAAATCCCCGAAGGTAGCCTTTGCGATACAATTCTGGCCTAGTCTGAAAGTTCGGCATGTAACAAGATGAAGGTCGACGCCCCTTATAATATTCGTCATCAAACCCTTCAATATCCCCTGTAGCACGAGCATTATAATTATGATCCATCAGATAGTGACCTAAAACACCAGAAGAATTAGCAATGCCGTTGGGGAATTTTTTAGAAGTAGAATTGAGCATTATCTGAGTAGTGCCAATGGTACTTGCACACAAAAACACCACATCGGCAAAATACTCACGGGTCGAAAGATCATCATTATCAATCACTCTCACCCCAATGGCGCGATTGCGTGTTTCATCATAAATAACACTATGCACTACGCTGTTGGCAGCGATACTTAAATTGTTGGTTTTAGCAGCTGCTGGCAAGGTCGAACTTTGTGTTGAAAAATAAGCGCCAAACGAGCAGCCTTTTTGACATTCATTACGGGTCTGGCACTGCACTCTTCCTTGAGATAAATGCAGTAATGTAGGCTCCGTAAGGTGCGCGGTACGCCCCATAATTAAATTTCGACCGGGAAAGGTTTTTTCAATTTTAGCTTTTAACGCTTTTTCAGGACCCGTCATTGCAAATGGAGGTAAAAACTCGCCGTCGGGCAGATTAGGTAAATTCTCTTTGCTACCACTTATCCCCGCAAAGGTCTCCACGTAGGAATACCAATCGGCAATATCGTCATAACGTATGGGCCAGTCGTTCCCCACGCCGTCACGTTTATTGGCGAGAAAGTCATCTTCGCACATTCGATAACTTTGGCGATGCCACAACAGTGATTTACCACCTAGCTGATTACCTCGGATCCACCTAAAGTCTGTACCTTCAGTTGTCTCATAGGGTAAATCGCGATCATTGCCAAAAAATTGTTTGGTGCCGTCGTGAAAGGCATAACAATCTTTTTGAATTTTGTATTGCTGTTCAATTAACAGATTATCGACTTTACTTCGATTATCATACTCCCAAACAGGTTTGCCTTCGGCTATATAGTCTTTCCGGTGCTCAACCACTCGGCCACGTTCGATCATCAAGGTTTTGAAGCCACGCTCACAAAACTCCTTAGCCGACCATCCACCGGTGATCCCGGAGCCCACTACCAATACATCAAATTTTTCATTCTGCTGTTTAATATAAATATCTTTATTCACGTTATTTCCTAGGGATTTTTTAACTGGGCCAAAAAGTAATAATCAGTGCCAATTTGGCTCAATAGTAAGCAAGACTTCCCCACGATTTATCCCCTTCTTGAAGGGGAATAACACTAAAACCACCAGGTACAGGATCGTAGCGGAGAATTTCTTTAGCGCCTTGCTCAGAGGTAAAATAGCCAAACACAATTAATGATTTGAGGAACTTAAACTGGTTCCTCTGAAGTTGAGTAAACCCCTTCATAGCTTCAATAGATTGGAGTAATTCAACTTGTTGTTGATTGTTAAGCTGAGGAAAAGATTGGTTTAGGTGTGCCAATGAATAATCATTGATTTGGGTAATGATTTGCAAACATACTTGCTGCTCACTTTTACTGTGGCAGTGAAATAATTGATGATCTACAAAGCCATGACAATCTAAATCTGCACCACTGGGCGTGTCTGTTCTGGGTAAAATAGTGTTAACTATGTGCTTTAACGTCTGCATAGTGGTTTTATCAAACAACAGGCCAGCGGCATCTAATTTTTCTGCTCTAATTTGAAATCCGAGTGCTACGTTAAGATTAGAGCCATACACCAAGGCCGTAGCCGACGTTACACCCATGGTGCGAACTAGGTGCTGCATGAATTTTCGTCTTTGTGGTTGACTTAGCTTAGTGGGTTTCATTGGTGGCTCCAACTTGGTGATTGATTGCAATTTTTTCGTTTTTAAATGCCAGCATAAATAGTAAGAACACAGCGAAAGCAAATATCGCTGGGAACAACCAAATGTTGAACCAAGCATGGCCGAATTCGGTTGCGTAGGAATCCGTTATTTTACCGGCAATCCAGAATCCGGCCAACATACCTATTCCATAGGTTGCCAAGGTAATTAAACCCTGGGCGGCATTTTTGACTTTAGCGCCTGCTTTAGAGTCTGTGTATATTTGTCCGGAAACGAAGAAAAAGTCATAACACACCCCGTGTAATGCAATGCCAACTAACAGCAGTACTATACCGCTATCAGCATTCCCATAGGCGAATAATACATAGCGTAAAACCCATGCCAGCATCCCGAACAACAGGGTAAGTTTAATTCCAAAGCGATTTAAAAAGACCGGCAGAATGAGCATAAATACCACTTCAGAAACTTGCCCCAGGGTCATTTTCCCGGTTGCGTTGGTAACGCCGGTTTCAGTTAAGAATGGATTGGCATTTTGATAATAAAAAGCCAAAGGAATACAAATTAAAATAGAAGATACGAAAAACACTAAGAAGTTCTTATCTTTCAATAATGCAAGGGCATCAAGTCCTAGTATCTCGTGCAATCCCATTTGTTGACCGGCACTTTTAGGCGGTGTTTTTGGCAACATAAAACTGAACAGCCCCAAACATAATGACGCACCAGCACTCAGTAAAAAGGTATTGGCTAACATGCCTTGTTCAATGGCTTCTTTGCCATCCCAGGCGAATAGGTAACTAATGGACAAGCCCGCGACAATCCAACCAATGGTGCCCCATACTCTAATTTTGCCAAACTGTTTTGACGGGTCACGCATTTGTGAAAACGCCACCGAGTTAACCAGCGCTAGAGTGGGCATATAGACAATCATATAACCTAAAACAAATGGATAAAAAGCAGTAAAATCAGCCGCTTGATACAGACAGTACATCAACACTGCACCGATTAAATGCAGCACCCCGAGTATCCGCTCTGCATTAAAATAACGATCGGCAATCAGGCCAATAATAAATGGCGCAATAATGGCTCCCCAGGATTGAGTTGAAAAAGCCATTCCGATCTGACTGCCCGAGGCGGCTAAATCATTTGCCAAAAACGTACCTAAGGTAACGAACCAGCCTCCCCATATGAAAAACTGCAAAAACATCATTAAACTAAGTCGTAGAGTTACATTATTCATTATTCTTATTACTCCTAGGATGAAACCACAGACACGTTATCAACCCACAATTTAAGGGGGAGTTTAAAGCCCCAAAATACGCCGATTTAACTCATCATCTGCGCCGCCACCAGCAAAGTCATCGAAGGCTTTTTCTGTGGGTCGTATCAGGTGTTGTGCAATAAATTTAGCCCCTTCAGCAGCGCCATCTTCTGGGTGTTTAATACAACACTCCCACTCCATCACTGCCCAACCATCAAATCCGTATTGAGTCAATTTGCTGAATATCCCTTTAAAGTCAATTTGACCATCACCAAGAGAACGAAAGCGTCCTGGCCTATCTAGCCAGCCTTGATAACCGCCATACACACCAGATCGACCTGAAGGTCTAAACTCAGCATCTTTGACATGGAATGCTTTAATCCGTTCATGGTACAAATCGATGAAAGCTAGGTAATCGAGTTGCTGCAAAATAAAGTGGCTTGGATCATATAAAATGTTGGCTCTAGGGTGATGTTCAGTGGCGTCCAAGAACATTTCAAAGGACGCACCGTCATGAAGATCTTCACCAGGATGTAACTCAAAGCATAAATCTACTCCGGCTTCATCAAAGGCATCCAGAATCGGTAACCAGCGACGGCCTAACTCTTCAAAACCTCGCTCCACCAAACCCGCCGGGCGCTGCGGCCAAGGATACATTGTGTGCCATAGCAAGGCACCGGAAAAACTAGCATGAGCAGTTAGTCGCAAATTGGCGCTCGCCTTCGCAGCCCACAACATTTGCTGCACTGCCCATTTTTGACGGGCACTAGGATCGTTTTTAACCTCGTTAGGGGCAAAACCATCAAACATTTCATCATAAGCAGGGTTCACAGCTACCAACTGGCCCTGTAAATGGGTCGATAGCTCACTTATCACCATGCCATGTTTGGCAACTGTGGCTTCAATTTCAGCGCAGTAAGACTGGCTAGTTGCAGCTTGTTGCAAATCGAATATGCGCTCATCCCAAGTGGGTATTTGTACGGCTTTGAACCCCAGGGATGAAGCCCACTGACAGATATCATTTAAACTGTTAAAAGGTGATTCATCAGCAGCGAACTGAGCTAAAAAAATTCCTGGACCTTTAATTTGTTTCATAGCGCGATTCCTTAGAGCTTTATATTGGAGAGTAAAAACGGGTGCCACTTCTGTTCAGAGCGACTCGCAGCTACTGTGTTTTCGATGAATGCCATACCGCGGATAGCAGCCTCTATGCCTGGTGCTTGCAGGGAAATATCGGTGTTTTTCGATTTATCAAAATCACGAATTTGTTGGGCAAACTGACAATATAAATTAGCAAAGGCTTCAATATAGCCCTCAGGGTGCCCAGCAGGAGTGCGCATACTTTGAGCGGTTGCTGCCGCACACTCCCCCACTCCGGCACGGATCATTTGACTGGGCTTATCATTAAATCTCATCCAAAGGGTATTGGGTTCCATTTGCTGCCATTGCAAACTAGCCTTTTTGCCATAAATGCGAATATTGAGGTTATTTTCTTCACCAACGGCAATTTGACTTGATAATAAGACCCCCTTAGCACCGTTATTAAAGCGCAACAGCACAGTACCATCGTCATCCAGTACACGACCATCCACGACGGGCTCTAAGTCTGCACATAGTTTAACAATTTCCAATCCACTAATGGTTTCGGCTAAATTGGCAGCATGTACACCTATATCTCCCATGCAACAGCTCACACCCGCGCGCTTGGGATCTAGCCGCCAACTCGCTTGTTTTCCAGCTTCATCTTCTTTATTGGCTAGCCATCCTTGTGAATACTCAACAACAACCTTAGTAATCTCTCCTAACTCGCCATTTGCAACCCGGGCGGTGGCTTCTTTAACCATAGGGTAGCCCGTATAGGTGTGGGTAAGGCCATACAAGCAACCAGATTGTTCGATAATCTCTTTCAGCTCAATGGCTTCGTTTAAAGTAAAAGTTGCCGGTTTATCTGACATCACATGAAAGCCAGCCTGCAATGCAGCTACGGCTACTGGAAAATGTAAGTGATTCGGCGTTACTATGGAAACAAACTGCATCCGTTGCGAAGCGGGAAGCTTAGCCTCTTGTGTAAACATAGTGTTAAAGTCGGCATAGCAACGTTCCGAGGGGATACTCAACATTTGTCCAGTTTCTTGTCCATTCGCGGGGTCAGAACTAAATGCGCCACAGACCAATTCAATCTCGCCGTCTAAGTTTGCGGCGGCACGATGAATAGCACCAATAAATGCGCCTTTACCTCCACCAACCATGCCCATGCGAACTTTTTTCGATGACACTCCAATATCCATGAAAACTCGACCCTCAAGCTATTTTTAACAATCTATTTTCAAGTATAGGTAATTTGCTAGTACTCTCGATATGATTTATTCGGTCATTAGTGCAATAATTTCGGCGCGCACAACCATAAAATTAGTTAAACTAGGATTATGTGGCCAACGGAGGTAGCTATGTCACAATTCTGGATTGAATCTATGGGGGAGCTAGAGATCAAGCAATTGGTTGAAGTGTTTGAGCTTACCCCTGACATCTTGTTTTGGATTAAAGATCGACAGAGTCGTGTTGTATATGCCAACAATGCATATTTAGAGCATTCTGGTTTTCAGAGTCGAAGCCAAGTGTATGGAAAAACAGATACTGAACTGTTTGCGCCACATTTAGCACTGCAATACATAACGGACGATCAAAAAATACTGGATGGCGAATTAATTACATCTCGTTTGGAAATGAATTTATCTAAAGATGGTGAGTTGGGCTGGTTTTCAACTTCAAAACGACCACTTCGCGATAAAAATAACAATATTATTGGCTCTTATGGTATCACCCGGCATTTTCATAAATCCTCTCAAGCCCTTGCAAATTTTGATAGTATTCGGGTTCCTCTGGATTTTATTCGTAAAAATTATCATCGGCCGATTTCGTTAACCGAACTAGCTGAGTTATCTCACTTATCCGTTAGCGCCCTCGAAAGACGTTTCAAAAAACAATTGTCTAAGACACCCACCCGTATTATCAACGAAGTCAGATTGGAAAATGCACGATTATTATTGGTAGAAACAGATACGCCGATTTCAGAAATAGCGTTTAAATGTGGATTCAGTGATCACAGTTATTTCACCAAACAATTTAAACAATTTTTTGGATTTCACCCGTCCAAAATGCGCGAACAAATGCAGGCCGAGAAATTACAAACTGACAAACTAAAGCACCTGGAAGTAGCCTCTGCAATTTTAGCCAAAGAAACAGAATAGGAATGAAAGAGAGCTTGGCCGACGCAAAACTCTCTAGTGCTTAAAGATAATTAGAACTTTTCTAACGATTTAAGATATAAAATGCTTTTGGGTATTTGCTGTACCACTCTGGAAGATTCATCTTCCAAAAAGAAATATCGAATGCCCTGTTTTTTTGCCTCAGCGACGACAGAAGCAATTCCAACATCCCCCTGACCTAACACCACATTGGTATCGCCATCTGCCGAGCCTTTAGATGAATTAGGCGTCCCTTTTTTACGATCTTTAAGATGCAGTGACGTGAATCTTCCTGGATATTTTTTAAGTAATTCTGTTGGGTTCATTCCAGCGTGTTTCGTCCAAAATACATCCATTTGAAATTGCGCCTGATCCACGTTTTGAATAATGTAATCAAACAAAGTTTCATTTTTATACGGCAGATACTCATACCCATGGGCATGATATTGCAAAGTTACACCATGTTTTTTCAACAGTGCACCAGCCTCATTCATCACTTTGACAGTTTTATCTGCATCGTCAAAAAGAAAGTTGTCACCGTGGGGAACCCAATAGAAAGTGGTATAGTTTGCAGCATAAAATTTTGCCCGATAAACCGCGGCCATAGGATTGTCTCTCAGTTCTTCAAAACTGGTATCTGTGCTCACCACATCAATACCACGTTTATCCAATTCAGCTCTAAATTCTTCTACCGAATAACCATATAGATCGCGACTGCCTTCAACAGTATGTAAACCCCAATCTTGAATTTGGTCGAGGGTCTTGGCCGGATCATCTGCAAACTGATGACGTAGACTAAATAATTGTAAACCCAGTTCATGGGCAGCGATTTGAGCACTAAATAAAAAGCAAAGACTTATTAATAAGCTACTGATACATTTTTTCATGACGTGGTTCCGAGGTCTATTGTCTAATGTTGGAATAGCCGAAATCATATAAGTTTGTGTGCCCAGCCCCGTATAATAAAATCGGTTGAAGCTATAATAATTTCAGCGAATAACATTTCATTAACCTTTCCAGTCCAGTTCACCCTTGTAAACAACCCGTTTCATCCCATGACCTAATACCCATGTTAACTAAATCCTTGATTACACCAAGATTATAAAGATTAAATTTAGTAGACTGATTCAATACCGCATAGATTTTAAGGATCAACAGAGTGAAACTTGCAAAATATTTTGTCACGATAGTACTCAGCTTCGTGCTTTCCAGCGCCGCTTTGTGTGCTGATTTGGAAACATTAATAAGTCAAAAAAGTGAAGAGATTGAGGCAGAAGTCATAAAGCTAAGACGCCATTTTCACGAAAACCCAGAACTATCTAACCGCGAGATTGAAACCGCTAAAACGGTGGCTGCCTACTTAAAAGATCTCGGTATGGAAATAGAAACAGGGATTGCTTACACCGGCGTTGTTGGCATTCTCAAAGGCGGTAAACCCGGTAAAGTGGTTGCCCTGAGAGCAGATATGGATGCCCTACCGGTAACCGAACAAACGGGTTTAAGTTTCGCTTCTACAAAACGAACCCAATACAATGGTAAGGAAGTAGGAGTCATGCATGCTTGTGGACACGATGCACACATGGCAATTTTATTAGGTACAGCCAAAGTGTTAGCCAGTATGCAAGAACATATCCCTGGCACCATTAAATTCATATTTCAACCTGCAGAAGAAGGGGCTCCACCTGAAGAAGGCGGCGGCGCTGCCATGATGATTGAGGAAGGAGTATTGGCGGGTGAATACGCACCTGAAGCCATTTTTGGTTTGCATGTTTGGCCGTATAAATCAGGGGATATTCTGTACCGTCCTAAAGGTGCTATGGCCGCTGTCGATACTTTCTTTGTGGAAGTGACAGGCAAACAAACCCACGGCTCATCGCCATGGCTAGGAGTCGATCCTATTGTTGCAGCAAGCCAGATTGTTAGCGCAATTCAAACCATTCCCAGTCGACAACTTGATATTACGGCAGCCCCATCCGTGATCACTGTGGGAACCATTGAAGGCGGCTTGAGACACAATATTATTTCTGACAAAGTCACCATGAGCGGTACGATTCGTACTTTTGACAAAGGTGTAAGAAAAGAGTTACTCAAGCGTTTAAAATCAACTGTTGAAACCGCAGCATCTTTAACCGGCGCAAAGGCTGACTTTAAGGTTATTTCAGCAACATTGGTTACCTACAACGATGAAGCTTTAACCCAACAAATGTTACCTACCATGCAAAAGGTGGTGGGTGAGGAACATGTACGTCATAATTCAGTCATTATGGCTGGTGAAGACTTTTCCTACTTCCAAGATAAAATTCCCGGCTTATATTTCATGTTGGGTATAGGTGCTGATGGGGTCCCTGAAGAAGAGATGAAAACCAACCACAGTCCTGATTTCTATGTTAATGAAAAGGCATTGAAAACCGGTGTGAAAGTGATGTCATCTTTGGCCGTTGATTACCTGGAAAGTGCATCCCAATAACCTAGGGTTAAGGGCATTCAATGCGGCGCTGTTATCCACTTAGCAGTGCTTCAACACATAAAATAATAAGAAAAGTATTGTGTCTAAACTAAGCTTAAGTCAAATTAATATCTACCCCATCAAGTCTTGTGCTGGCATTGCTTTAAGCAGTAGCAAGGTGGAACAGAAGGGCTTGGAATTCGACCGCAGATTTGTGCTAACTACCACCAATGGCACCTTCATTACTGCTCGAACCGACAGCACCTTGTGCCTGGTTCAAACGGAAGTTTGCGCTACTGGACTGCGTCTAAACGCGCCAGGCATGCCTGAGTTAACCATAAAATACAGCGATTTTTCAGATAACTATCAGATGGTGAAGGTCTGGGAAGATAACATTAAGGGACAGTACTGCCACCCTAAATATGATCAATGGTTTAGCCAATACCTTGGCAAAACCTGCAAATTAGTATTTTTTGGCGAACAATCGAAACGCCAAGTGAAAAATAGTCAAAGTCAGGTTTCATTTGCTGATGGCTACCCGTTTTTGCTCATATCTCAACAAAGCCTGAATGACTTAAATTCGCGTCTAGCGACACCGGTTACCATGAGTCAATTTCGCCCTAATTTAGTTGTCGATAATAGTACCGCTTTCGAAGAAGATACTTGGAAAAAGGTTCGCATTGGTGAAATTGAGTTTGCGGTAATGAAGTCTTGTTCTCGCTGTATATTCACTACAGTTGACCCCAAATCAGCTAAAAAGCACCAAGCCAGAGAACCCCTTACCACTTTGCAGAAATACCGAAAAGACAAAAAAGGCGATCTACTATTTGGTCAAAACCTTATTGCTCTTAATACCGGAAAGTTAACCCTAAACGATGAAGTAGTGGTAACTGAGAAGCAAGCGCCTACTATCTATTTTGACCAAACACCAACCTCAGCAAGGAGACATAGAAATCTTGCTAGTCAATTACAGGCAAGTGATCAGGCAGCAACAAAGTCAGTGGAAATCGTTTTTTCTAGTTGGGATGTAAAACATCAAGGTAACAATCAAACGTCGATTCTGGAGCAAGGAGAAACAGCGGGTTTGAATATCCCCTTCTCTTGCAGAGCCGGTATATGTGGCAGATGCAAAGTCAAACTCAATCGGGGTGAGGTCAGAAACCTAAACGACCTGAATGGCCTAACAGAACAAGAAGTAAATGAAGGTTATATACTCGCTTGCAGTTGTATTCCCCAAACCGATGTGGAAATAACCAAATCCTAACCCCTTTGATCGCTGTTTATTAGCTTGCAAAATGCCAAATAAGTCACTCAGCTAATGGTGAGTGACTTGGATCCCCGCTATCCAACAGCCTAAAGTACACAATTGCTCGTCTAGCACTACAAAATCGGCTTGCATGCCTACAGCTAACTTCCCTCTGTTTGAGCAAGCTAAAAATTTTGCAGGCGTTAAGCTCGCCATCTTCAGGGCTGACTCTAAAGGGACACCCATATTTTGATGTAGGTTACGTACCGCAGAACTCATATCCAAGGCAGACCCCGCCAAAGTTCCATCAGCTAAGGTAAGCTTATTACCATTGCGGATAATCTGGGTATCTAGCCATGGCAGTGTTTCCACCTCAGCCCCCACATGGGCCATAGCATCCGTCACTAACATTAATTTTTGCCAACCTTTACATTGAAAAGCTAACCGGCAATTGTAGGGGTGGACGTGCAATCCATCAGCGATTAAGCCGCAGGTCACTCGCTCATCTTGCAGTGCTGCGGCAACCATTCCTGGGTTACGTGCAGTTAAACCTGACATGGCATTGAATAAATGTGTAAAGCCAGTAGCGCCAGCATCAATTGCCTTTAAAACAGTATCAATATCAGCATTGGAATGCCCAAGGGAGACAATTACACCACAATTAACCAGCTCTATGATTTGGCTTTGGGACACGTTTTCAGGTGCAACAGTGACTACCACTTGGCCCAAATCTTGACGACAAAAAATAGCCATTTCATCCTCACTCAGCGGTCGAATTTGCTCACTTGAGTGGATCCCTCGTTTAGGCATGCTTAAATGTGGCCCTTCAAAATGCACTCCCAATATCCCCGCTTCTTGCCCCTTAATGGCTTGTGCAATAGCATTTGCTGCACTTTGCATGCAATCTAAATTATCAGTAATTAAAGTGGGGAGCATTGCCGTAGTGCCAAATAAGCTATGGGCTTTACGCATAGTACGCAGAGTCTCGAGGCTAGGTCTTTGATTGAACATAACCCCGCCGCCACCATTTACTTGGGTATCAATAAAGCCTGCTGTGACTAACCCTTCGAGGGGAAAGTCTGTGGGTTGTGGATGTTTATCGATAGACGTTATCAACCCATTTTCAATAGTTAGCCTAAGGTTTTCTTGGATACTTTGCCCATCGAAAAACCGACTAGCATGGTAGTGAGTCTTAGTTAATTTATGTGCCATGGGAGCAATTACCTCAAATGGGATCCGCGTGAATGGAACACCTCATAAAAGGCTGTTTTTCACTTCATGTTGTTGTTCAATTAATGTTGCTGTCAGCTATGCTTGTTTGCGCTTTCAAATTGTTTTTTTGCCATCATAATAGCGCCACATTCTGGTGCTGCAAGGGGTTGCTTTATTCCAATCTGAATATCTTCATCCAGCCAAGGGATAACACTAGGGGCTAAACCGCCAATAAACGCAATACGTTGGGGGCTATGACTTTGCAACTTTCTAGTAAGGGCGCTTAAATAACTGGCGCCGTCCTTAATGATGTCGGTGGCGACAGGATCGTGGCGATTTGCATATTCAAATACCAGCGGGGCTAGGTTGGCAAATTTGGCTGAACTTGAGGTTAAATAACTTTCTATTATTTGTGCCGCATCTGAGCACTGCGCAAACTCGAAAACCGCCTCAATGAAGGGACTAGATTGTGCCATTCCATCGAAACTTTCTAGGGCCCACCTTAGGGTTTGCAACCCAATCCATGCGCCACTTCCTTTATCACCTAATAAAAAGCCGTGACCACCATATTCATACTGCTGCCCTTGATGACAGGCTAATCCCGCACTTCCTGTTCCAACAATAACAATCGCCCCTGAATCACAGTTGTGTGCCCCCAGACACGCAATGTATAAATCTGTACTTAGGCTTAATTGAGCGAAAGGATGTTGCCAAGCTTGCAATTTAGATTTATACATAGGCAAATTAAGACCGGCCAGCCCCATTCCAACGTAAGTGTTTGATAACGCGGAAACAGGCAAATTAGCTGAGGTCATAACCTGTTCGCTGACCTGTTGAATGGAAGCTAAGGCGACTTGCATATCCCTAGCAGGGTTTGCAGGGCCAGCCACACTTTCTGCTAACAGATTTCCTTGCGCGTCCTCGAGGCGAGCTTTACATTTGCTGCCGCCACCGTCGATCCCCAGAAAATAGAAAGGATTTTGCAATTTTATTCCCTCATACCAATCAAATAACATACTAGCACGATATTTTGTCCGGTGATTAAATCAACGTATTTATGCAGATAAATTATCCCTTTACTTCTGCCAGTTAATGGGCTTTTAGGGAGGTTTCACGGAATATTGAATCTGCTCAAACGTAAAACGTCCACTTGAACGAGAAGTGAATTAATGGACGTAATTCGAGCTCACTAGGGAGTTCAATCAGATCTTGGTTTTTTGATTAACTTACGCTGCAAGGTTCTGCGATGCATACCTAACTGGCGCGCCGTTGCTGAAATATTACCATGATTTGCTTTTAGCACTTGTTGAATGTGCTCCCATTCTAGCCTGGCAGGCGACATGATGTGGGTGTCACTAGTGGCTTCTTTAGGTTTATCCCCAGCTAACATAGCTAACAAGGTTTTACTGTCCACTGGCTTTGACAGGTAATCGTCAGCTCCTGCTTTTATCGCTTCTACCGCGGTAGCAATACTGGCATAGCCAGTTAACAGAATAATACGAGCGTCAGGAAGTAATTCCCGCAACTGGGGTAATATAGACAAACCGCTTTGAGTGCCAACTTTCAAATCTAAGATCAGGTGTGAAGGGAGTGATTGTTCAGCCATAACAAGACCTTTATCCACAGTATCGGCATGCAAACATTCATATCCGTGGTGGGTCAAGCGACGCAGTAATATGCCCGCAAAACTTTGCTCATCTTCGATTAGTAACAACCTCATTGCAAGATCACCAACTCCATTAATATCTCGGCCACAGCACCTGTTTCAGTGTGGTTGTACAAACGCAATTGCGCACCTAAACGCTCTAAGGTAGCGTGACTCAGTAGTACTCCCATTCCAAATCCTTGTTCACTTTCAACGAGTGTTGCCCCTAGTTCGAGTAAACTCTCTTCAGGTAATCCAGCGCCAAAATCGCGAATAGTTAACACAAATTGTTTTGTTTGCGCACTATTGTCGAGACGACATTGTATTTGAATTTGCTGACAATCGTTTCGTTTACTCGATTGCACCGCATTTTGAATCAAATTTAATAGCGCTGGTAATAAAGTGGTATCTGCTCGTACCGCCAAATTTTCTAAGATTGGGATGCTATATTCGACGTCAATGTCAGCGAAATTTAGCTGTACTTCTTGTTGTAATTTTGCAAGCAATTCAGGCATTGGGATCAGTCTTTTACTGTTCAGCTTGACCTCTTCTGACATCTCCCGGAAATCTTGTAATCGACGGCTACATAAATGTAATTGCTCCTTCAGTTGAGTGAGCAAAGGGTCAGCCTCAGATGACTCAAACTCAAGCTCTTCAGTAAGCAGATTTGCCGTCGCTAAGGGGGTCGCTAACTGATGAGCAAATTGTGCCGCCGTCGTCCCTAAAGCGACCAGTTGTTCTTGACGTAATTGTTCCTCTCTTAACTTACTGACAAAGCGCTCTTGATTGCGCATAGCTTGTGCTAAAGATGCGACGACCAGCACCACCACACAAGCAGATAGAACAAAGTTAACCCACATCCCGAGAAAATGCTGCTGCATATCCACCATATGCATTTGATGAGAATCAATACTAAAAAACAACACAGAATATGCTGCCAAAGCAGCAAAACTCACCAATATGAGTAAACGACGGGAAAGAGTCACTGCGGCTATGGCAACGGGGATCAACAGCAAAGAAACGAAGGGGTTTGTGGCTCCTTTGGCAAAGTACAACAAAATTGTCAGCAGTAAAATATCCAGTAAAACTTGAAACAGATATTCACCTTCACGGGCATTACGATTGCCTCGATAGCAATAGAACAGCACCATATTCACTGCCAATTCTATGGCAATAATTAACTTTAAGGTTAAGTAGGGAAGGTTATATTCAAACCAATACTCGGCTAACAGAACCACTAACAATTGCAGAAAGATAAAACCATATCTAAGCTTAATCAACAGCAAAAGGTGACGATTGGTTTGTAGGTGGGGTATGGACATGGCGTTACTCGGATGCAATTTTTCTATTTATAACAGTTTATAATGCCAAACTAAACCTAAAGACCATGCTACAGGATTAAATGTCCAATTCCGAGAAAAAACCTCACCAGTAGTCGGTGGCTTTAGCCCCGAGAAATTGCCCGGGGCTCCTCCGAAAAAATCCATGGCCTGAAGACCATGCTACAGGACTAAATGAATGTTCAATGCCGAGAAAAAACCTTGCCTGTAGTCGGTGGCTTTAGCCCCGAGAAATTGCCCGGGCCCCGTCGAAAAAATCCATGGTCTAAAGACCATGCTACAGGTCTGGAATGAATATTCAATGCCGAGAAAAAACCTTACCAGTAGTCGGTGGCTTTAGCCCCGATAAATTGCCCGGGCCCCTTCGAAAAAATCCATGGTCTAAAGACCATGCTACAGGTCTGGAATGAATGTTCAATGCCGAGAAAAAACCTTACCAGTAGTCGGTGGCTTTAGCCCCGAGAAATTGCCCTAGGCCCCTTCGAAAAAATCCATGGCCTAAAGACCATGCTACAGGTCTGGAATGAATGTTCAATGCCGAGAAAAAACCTTGCCTGTAGTCGGTGGCTTTAGCCCCGATAAATTGCCCGGGCCCCGTCGAAAAAATCCATGGTCTAAAGACCATGCTACAGGTCTGGAATGAATATTCAATGCCGAGAAAAAACCTTACCAGTAGTCGGTGGCTTTAGCCCCGAGAAATTGCCCTAGGCCCCTTCGAAAAAATCCATGGCCTAAAGACCCTGCTACAGGTCTGGATTGAATGTTCAATTCTGAGAAAAAACCTTACCAGTAGTCGGTGGCTTTAGCCCCGAGAAATTGCCCTAGGCCCCTTCGAAAAAATCCATGGCCTAAAGACCATGCTACAGGTCTGGAATGAATATTCAATTCCGAGAAAAAACCTTACCAGTAGTCGGTGGCTTTAGCCCCTAGAAATTACCTGGGGCCCCATGGCCTGAAGACCCTGCTACCGTCCTGAGAGGTATTTTTATGCTGGTTGCTGGCTAACATCTATGGCTTTGCCCCTATTTTTGCGCTTGTTTTTCTTAAGAGGCGGGCATAAATCATCGTTATTGTAATAAACTATGCACTCTAAACACTGCACACATTCGTTATAATTAATCTCTCCTTTGGGTGTTATCGCTTTGATATCACACTTGTGATGACACAATGTACAAGGAGAGCCACAATCTTTCCGGCGGGTTAACCATTCCCCCATATGGAAATAACCTAGAATCGCTAATCCCGCCCCTAAAGGACAAACATAACGACAATAAAACTTGTTAATAAATAATCCAGCTGCAAGTAACACAACCGAATAAACAACAAAGGGCCAATAACGATAAAATTGTAACGTAATCGCGGTTTTAAAAGGCTCTACTTCAGATAAAACTTCAGCAGTACGGATAGAATAAATAGAAGTAAATACTAGGCCAATTAGTATTCCATACTTAACCCACCACAATTTACTGTGTAACCAATAGGGCACTTTCTTTTGGCGAATACGCAATTTTTTAGCCACCCAACCGAGCATTTCTTGTAAGGCACCAAAAGGACACAACCACCCACAAAAGATACCTCGTCCAACAATAAATAAACTAATGAATACGTAAATCCAAAGAATAAACAAAACCGGATCCATTAAGTACATTTGAATTTCAAAGCCATTCATCAGGCTTTGAATGATAGGAAATATGTTCACTACAGATAACTGTCCTTGGGCATACCAACCAATAAAGAACAACGTAAAAAACATGAAGCTCCAACGAACATATCGGAATAGCTTCTGGTTGGCTGACAACTTATGCTGATAGATAAAAATCACCGTCACTAAAATCAAACTCGCGATTAAGACACTAATCACACCGATTCTCGATTCCCATATGCGCACCCAAGGGGGGGTTGGCGCTTCAACTTCCACCGCCTCTGCAATATCAAAAAGAGAGCTAGGCAATGCATAGTCATCTTGAAAACGGGCTTGCTGCTGAACGAGATGGTTTTTCGCCACGGTTAAATTAAGGGATAACTGCATATCTAAACTAGGGTTGAACCCCGATTGCGTATTCACAACAAATAATTGCAGGTCATCAGTAATGGGCGCTCCAGAAGCGAGACTTGGCTCAGTAAAACTGTAAAAATTCAAATCACGCATGGCTAAGGGTAAATTGCCCTGCTCTAAATTAATTTGATCGGCCACGGTACCTGGCTTGAAATCATCCTCAAGGTAATGAAAAAAGCCCTCAGACATCACAGCGAAGGCTTGCTCATTGGGCTTTAGTCCGGTCATTAAGCGTTGGTACTCCGCCTCGCCTAATAAGTTAATGCCAATACTAGGAGCATTTAAGTAAGCATAGTAAATAGTAAACTCATCGCCCTCTTCCACGGCAAAGGTGTCTGCTGGAAAATCCTCTAATTGTGCATTCAATTCTTGCTCAAATTGTTGCCGCGTTAGCGTCCACTTTCGTACGTAACCTCTATCTAGAAGTTGTTGCCAACTCAAGGATTGGAAATCATCTTTTGGGGTTGCCAAAGGGGCGACAGTAAAGCCCTCCAGCATATTTCTAGCGACTTGCAATGATGACAGTAATATTGTGTCGTTCACCACAATCACCGAAACCGTGGCTTTAGTAACACCGTCTACATGCACGGTTTTATCATCAAGGTTGGTATCGTTTGCTGCCTTGTCGACGATGATCCTATTGGAGACGTTCTTGCCTATATACTGCTCAATAAACCTATCTAATGGCTCAGGCCCTAAGCCATGAAGAAATATAGGTTCATGATGGGATAATATTTGGATACCTTTGATGTTTCCCCCAGTATCGATGCCAATTAAAAGATTAATTTTATCTCCAGAAAAACCGGGGAAATCGACTAAGTCATTGGTTTGGAAGACATAACCTAATAATTCTTGAAGTTGATATATGGGTTGAACTGGATACTCAGCCAGGGTGTCGCCAATAGATGTTGCTTTAGGGAATATGTGTTTTATTTGTTGTTCGGAAATAGCAGAGCCTAATGTGGAACCACTGAATACAATCAATGGGAATAAGAATAACCAGTTGCGAAAAATCTTCATGGCTATTAGTGTCCTAACTTGATCCAGTTCTAAATCGAACTGACGAAATACCACAAAAACAGTCTGAAAATGAGTCCTACAGACCACTAAGGCCAATCCAAACTGAAAGCTAGCGTCCAGAATGGATTGGTATTTCTATAAAAAGCGCGACAAGATGGTGGGACCCCCCCTTGCCGCGGTGCCACCTCTAGCTACGTGGCAACTTAAACGTCCAAACGGTGCCGCCTTGGTTAATGTCTTTGATGGTCTTGGCAACTTCACCGCCCCATAAAGGAACCGCGCCACCCCAACCAGACAGAACACTTAGGTATTGTTCGCCGTCTTTTTCCCAAGTCACTGGCGAGCCAACGATGCCAGAGCCGGTGTTAAACTTGTAAACGATTTCGCCTGTTTTAGCATTAAAGCCATACAAATAGCCTTCAGGGGTTCCAGTAAAGACTAAATTACCTGCGGTGGCTAATACTCCACCCCATAACGGTGCGGTATTTTTGAATTCCCAAACCAATTCACCGGTTTTAGGGTCAACTGCTTTTAATGAGCCAATATGGTCATAAATAGGTTTTATGGTAAAACCAGAACCTAGGTAAGCCGCGCCTTTTTTATAGCTGACTGGCTCATTCCAGATATCCATACCCCATTCGTTAGAAGGAACGTAGAATAATCCTGTGTCTTGGCTATACGCCATTGGCATCCAGTTTTTTCCGCCTAAGAAAGAAGGAACAGACCAAATAGTTTCACCCTTTTCACCTGATTCTGAATCAGCGGGGTTTCCAGGGCGACCACCTTCTTTATAGATAGGGCGACCATTTTCATCTAGACCTTCTGCCCATGTAATACCACTAACAAATGGGAAACCACGGATAAACTTACCATCTTCACGATTAAGCACATAAAAATAGCCGTTTCTATCTGCTGTTGCAGCCGCTTTTACGGTTTTGCGACCGTCTTTATAATCGAACGCTATGAGTTCGTTTACACCATCGAAGTCCCAACCATCATGAGGAGTTGTTTGAAAATGCCAAACGATCTTGCCAGTATCAGGGTCAATGGCTAAACGAGAAGAACTATACAAATTATCACCAGGACGTAAGTGAGAATTCCAAGGAGAAGGGTTACCTGTACCCATAAAGATTAAATCAGTATCTGGATCATAGGTTCCGCCTAACCAAGTAGCTGCACCGCCGGTTTTCCACAAATCACCAGTCCAGGTTTTATTGGCCTCACCACCGGTAATGCCATTCTCCTTGCCATTAAGGTATCCCATGTGGCCTTCAACTGTAGGGCGTATCCAGATTAGCTCACCGGTTTTAGCATCGCGGGCTTCTACCTTACCCACAATCCCAAATTCACCACCAGATACACCGGTGATCACCATACCTTTAACAATCATAGGTGCTGCAGTTGAAGAATACCCTGCTTTGTAGTCACCCATTTTTTTACGCCAGCGAACCTTACCGGTTTTTTGGTCTAGAGCGACTAAAATCGCATCTAGGGTACCGAAAATAACCACATCATCATAAATTGCGACACCACGGTTAATTACGTCACAGCAAGGCATAATACCATCGGGTAAACGCGCTTCGTATTGCCAAAGCTCATCACCAGTATTCACGTCTATAGCATAGACTCGAGAATAAGAACCGGTAACGAACATCACGCCATCTTTGACAATTGGCTGGGATTCCTGCCCACGCTGCTTTTCTCCACCTAAGGAAAAAGCCCACACCGGGTGCATCTTTTTAACGTTGTCAGTATTGAGTGTGTCAAGGGGGCTATATCGTTGGCCGCGGGGACCAAGACCATAACTCACTACATCATCAGTGGTTTTTTGATCATTTAATATATCTTTATCAGTGACTGCCGCATGGGTATTTGTACTTAGCATTCCCAGCGCCAGAGTGAGGCCAAGTGCCGTACTAAGCAATTGACCAGAAATTTTTCGGCTTTTCATTAGAATTCTCCAGTAGTTCAACAGGTACTTAAGGCGTTACATCACCTTTATTGTTTTTCCGAGGCTGTCTCAAGTACTGACCTTTATCCCCGGCACATAACTTTATTGTCCGTCTATAGCGGTGTTGAGCAGTGTTCTGCTTTCACCACCTTCGCCGTCATAAATAGTATTGAACAACAAGTTGTTAACAACCATTGAACCTTGGATTATCATTCTTAGTCCGTTGGTAGTAGTACTTTGTTAAATCCTTCCACTAATTGGAAATTAATTACCCGGTTTTTTTAAATGGTTTTTCGCACCTTCTCATACAGCAACAATGATTAAGTCCATAGGACGATGATGAAAACAGGGATAAATAGAAGCTCTGGGATAAGGAAATAAATAAGGCTAACGCAAAACTAGCGTTAGCCTTGGATGGCGTTTAACGGCAGCAATTAATGGCTTTCTTGGTACAAACTCGATGGTTCAAATGTAACCTTATAGTTGTCGAAAATCTTCTGCATTTGGCCGTTATCGACCATTAGCGTAATTTGATCTTCTACAGCATAAGCAAGTTGACGGAAGTCTTGCTGTACCGCCATGCCGATATCCCAAGACTTAATACTAATTGCTGCTAAGCCAGTAGCATTAATGGTATAGCGTGACCCAACATCTGGCATACCCCACTCTAACTGAGAACGCATACCAGATACTGCGGCAACACTTTCATCTTTAAGCAAATCGATGGCTTTGTATATGCTTTCACTGTGCACAATATTATCTCGCAAACGACCACCGATGGTCGCGCCGAGAAAAAAGCTTGGTAGTGAATCAATTTCAACTGCTATTTTTTCGTACTGAAATATAGCTAAGGTGTCGATGTTATTGGTTTTCTGAGTGTCTTTTAGTATCGCCCAACTTTCCCTGTGGTAGGGTCCAAACATCACCACCATTTCATTTTTAGGTAATCCATATCCATCAATGGCATAACTAAACTTGTGATCGTATGGAACGCGCATCATCAAGTCAGCTTTCTTACGAGTAATAATGTGGCCTTTCCAGATTGCATTACGCATATCATCTTCTAGATTTTCATCTGCAGTAATCCACATCCAACGAACGTCAAGATTGAGATTTTTGGCAATTTGAGCAGCAACATCCACATCAATTCCCCGCGGGACCTTATTGTCTTTAAAGGAATAAGGAGGAAAGTCGTTATACACTGCCACAGTGATATAACCAGACTCCATAATGTCATCAAAACTTCGGGCAATTGACGTCGCGGGCAAGCTAGCTAACAAGCACAAGAAACCCGCAAGACAGTAGCGCCAAAACAGCCGTCTAATCATGATTTACTCTGGAACGTCACGGGTTTCAATGTAGGCTTTGATTGCCCACATAGCTTCTTGACTCAATATTCCCTCAAAAGGAGGCATATATACTCGGCCATCAACAACGGCACCATGACGAATACGACTCATAAACCACTCATCGGCTTCTTCAGGGCTAAAAAACTCATTTGGATCATTTAGTTTACGCAAATCTGGCGTAATTCCGCCCGAGATAACTTCTAAACCATGACAACGAGCACAGTTTTGATTGTAAGCTGAATCCCCGACTTTAATAGCTTCTTCATTTCCAGTAAACGGGTTGCTTTCTAACCACTCTTCACCTAATTGGGGTAATGAACTTACATCAACCGCTTGAGGCGTAACGTTGCCATGTGCATAAACTTGATAGGTAAATATAGACATTGCCGCTAGCGTAGTGGCACATACTGCCGTTTTTAATTTTTTCATTACGTTCTCCAAAAGTTGTCTCAAAAGGTAACGGCTGACTTCTTGAAGCAGACAACTTTAGTTATCTTATTTGTCGAATGAGCATCACGATCCAGCCTGTGAGATAACGGTATGCGATTCGAAAAACGCTTCCAATTGTACTTAGGTAGTAAACCTTTCATCCTTTTTGCTCATACATAAAGCCTAAATCTTCCATTAGTATGAGTCAGACTTAGTGATAAATAAGGAATGTGCTCATGTTTATACTGAACAGTAAGAACAATGATGCCAAACACGCCAAAACAATAAGCGTAATGACTTTTGCAGATATTCTAAAAAGGTCAGGAATAAGCAAGCGCCTAATTGGTTTTAGCCTACTTACTCTACTGTGTTTAGGCACAACGAATGAGGTATTAGCTCAGCAAAGTACTCCAAGTCTAACCGTCCCCATCGCCATAGTGATAGAACAGGCCACTCAGCCCAACAGTGTATTGACCAGTAAATTACACGCACAAGATTTAGCCGCGTCAGGGGCGCAACTAGGAGTGAGTGATAGCAATACTACCGGGCGTTTTTTGAACCAGCATTTTACCCTCACCATTATTCAGGATAATAATATAAAGGGATTGACTCAGCAGGTCGCAGATTGGGAACAGCAACACCAAGGCCCAATAATAGCCGTTGGTAGCGATGCACTTCTTAGCACCTTGCTAAAGCACAATTCAGCTCAGAGGCTGATTATAAATGCTGGCAATCAAAGTGACACCTGGCGCACTAATCAATGTCAAAGTGGGCTACTTCATACCATTCCAAGTCAGGCAATGCTAAGTGACGCCCTAGCCCAGTTTATGGTGTTAAAACGCTGGCAGAAGTGGTTACTGGTAAGTTCAAATGACCCGCAAGATCAGACTATCGCAGCCTCATATAAGCGTTCAGCTATGCGATTTGGGAATAAAATTGTCGGGCAGCGTCAGTGGAGTTTCACCACAGATTTGCGGCGTATGGCACAACAAGAAGTCCCGGCACTGACGCAAAGCAAAGATTACGATGTGGTTATCGTCACCGATGCCCATAACCAGTACGGATTCTATTTGCCTTATAATACCTGGCTGCCTCGTCCAGTGGCAGGCACCCATGGGCTCACCCCGGTGGCTTGGCACCACAGTATTGAACAATGGGGTGCCGTACAGTTACAAAATCGATTTAATGAATTTGCCGGAAGAGAAATGCAAAACCAAGACTATGCCGCTTGGTTAGCCGTTAGAGCAATTGCAGAGGCGGTGACGAGAACCACATCAAACAAACCTGAAGAACTCTATCAATACATGATGAGTGATAAATTTGAATTAGCCGCCTTTAAAGGCCGCAAATTAACCTTTCGAAACTTTAACGGCCAGTTAAGACAACCTATTCCATTGGCGCAGCCCAATGCACTGGTTAGCCAATCTCCACAACAAGGGTTCCTGCATCCGTTAACGGATCTGGACACACTTGGCTACGACAAACCTGAAGTTAAATGCAAAATGGACGAGGTGTAAAAATGAAAAATTTTCTGTTGTTGTCACTCCTGCTCATCAATGTCGCTCCAACCTTTGCTGAGACAGCTTATGTTTCAAATGAAAAGGACGACACTATATCCATTATTGACTTAGATAAATTAGAAGTTGTGGAGACCATTGAGGTTGGCATGCGTCCTCGGGGTATTATCTTCAATAAAGACTATTCACACTTGTATATCTGCGCCAGTGAATCAGATGCAGTACAAGTACTGGAAGTGGCAAGCAACCGTATTATCCACAACCTTCCTTCTGGCGAAGACCCTGAACAATTTGCGCTACATAAAAATGACCGGCATCTATATATCGCCAATGAAGACGACGCCATTGTTACCGTAGTCGACACAAAACTTCGTACCGTTTTGGCTCAAATTGATGTGGGAGTTGAACCTGAAGGAATGGCCATCAGTCCAGATGGAAAATGGGCAATAAATACCACTGAAACCACTAATATGTTGCATTGGATAGATACCAGCAGCTTTCAATTAGTAGACAACACATTAGTAGACCAAAGGCCTCGCCACGTAGAATTTACCCGGGACGGAAAACAGTTATGGGCCTCATCTGAAATTGGTGGCACTGTCACTGTAGTTGATGTAGAGAGCAGAAATATACTGAATACCATTCGCTTCCAAGTCAAAGGTGTGCATAAAGACCGTGTCCAGCCAGTTGGTATAAAACTCACCGACGACGGTAAATATGCCTTCGTTGCCTTAGGCCCATCAAACCACGTAGCTGTTGTGGATGCACAGAGTTTTGAGGTATTGGACTACCTTTTGGTTGGCAGACGGGTGTGGCAGCTTGCCTTCGCTAAAGACCAGTCACTGCTATTAACCACTAATGGTGTCAGTGGTGATGTTTCCGTCATAGATGTCAACAAGTTGGACGTCATCAAAACAATTCGCGTAGGCCGTTATCCCTGGGGTATCGCGGTGAAGCCGTGAGTTGCTATCCAATGAAAAATGACTCAAACAGCCCAGTGTTACAGGTAACCGATTTACACTATCGCTATCAACAAAAGAATGTACTTGAAGCGGTTAACTTAACCCTCACACCAGGTAACTTCTACGCCCTTTTAGGTCCAAATGGGGCAGGCAAAAGTACCTTATTTTCGCTTATTTGCCGGTTATTGAGTACCGAAAACGGTGAAATTACCCTACAAGGTAAATCCCTCAATAAATCCCCCAGTAATGTAATGCAATCATTGGGCATCGTATTTCAACAGAGTACCCTGGATCTTGATTTAAGCGTTGCCCAGAACCTGTTGTATCATGCCAGTCTTCATGGCATAAAACGGCGTATTGCCTTACAACGTATTCAGGTTGAATTGAGCCGGTTCGAGCTGCAAGACAGGCAACACGAAAAAGTCAGAACCCTAAATGGTGGTCATCGTCGCAGAGTAGAAATTGCCCGTGCGTTGCTGCACCAACCTGCACTATTGTTACTTGATGAAGCCAGTGTTGGTTTAGATATCGCGACACGACAAAGCATCAATGAGTACATTCGACAACTCTGTGTAGATGAAAAAATCACGGTGTTGTCCTCCACCCATCAAATTGATGAAATTAACCTGAAGGATAATTTAATTATTTTGCATCAAGGAAAAGTACGCCTAGATGCTCCCTGTCAACAAGCGCTCAGCGAACACGGGTGTAAAGATGTGGCGACTTTGTACCAAAGAATGACAGAAGGGCGAATATCATGATCAAATACTGGTACTGCTTTAACGGAATAATTAAGCGAGAAATGTTGCGCTTTTTACAACAAAAAGCCAGGTTGGTAAGCGCTATTGTAAGGCCATTGTTGTGGTTAGTGGTATTTGCAGCTGGTTTCCGCGCAGCACTTGGCATCGCAATTATTCCGCCTTATCAAACTTATATTACTTATGATGTGTATATAGTGCCTGGATTAGCCGGCATCATTTTACTTTTTAACGGTTTGCAAAGTTCGTTGTCTATGGTGTATGACCGCGAAATGGGCAGCATGAAAGTGTTACTGACCAGTCCAATGCCAAGGCCATTCTTGCTCATTTGCAAACTTCTTGCTGGAGCCTGTATTTCAATTATCCAAGTCTATGTGTTTTTTGCCATCGCCTGGTTGCTGGGCATTAAAATGACATTAATGGGCTACTTGCTGGCCTTTCCTGCATTATTGTTAACCGCGTTAATGTTGGGCGCTCTGGGATTATTTTTATCCTCACGAATTAAACAGCTTGAAAACTTCGCAGGAGTCATGAATTTCGTGGTATTTCCCATGTTTTTCTTATCTTCCGCTCTTTACCCACTTTGGAAAATGCGTGAATCAAATGAAGTATTATATTGGATTTCCCAATATAATCCCTTTACCCACGGCGTAGAGTTAATACGATTCGCCTTGTATGAAACCGCTAACGTCAATGCGATGACAATAACCTTAGTAACAGCAATTGTACTGAGCTCCCTTGCCATATGGGGCTACGATCCTAAACGAAGTATGCAAAAAGGGAGAACTAAGATATGACTCGACAGTGCACGCCAAAATATTGTAAAGTAAGTGTTAAACTTAAACTAGGGTGTTTGTTATGGTAGAAATATTAGTAGCTGATGATCATCCATTGTTTCGCTATGCAATAACCGATTTTGTAGAGCGCAATATTGCTGATACCACAACCATCACTTGTACTGATTTGGAAGAGGCTCTTGTTCAAGCCGAAGAAAATCCAAATATTGACCTGGTTCTGCTTGATCTTAATATGCCTGGCATGGATGGATTAAATGGAATAGTAAGATTCCGCAATTTATACCCCGAAATTCCAATTGTCATCGTTTCAGCAGAAGAAGATAAAAGTATCGTTTTGCAATCTTTTACCTATGGTGCTGTGGGCTTTATAACCAAATCCTCAAGCTGTGAGCAAATTGTAGCAGCCATTGAGCAAGTACTATCGGGTCAGGTCTATTTACCGCCAGATATTATTCGCAATGGCTCGGTGAGTTCACCGAAAAAAGACATCGCGACACAACAAATCGATCCCAAATTAATTGGCGCGCTGACAAGACGACAATTATTGGTATTTGAATGCATTACTAAGGGCAAATCCAATAAGCAAATTGCTTACGAACTAAATATTGCCGAAACCACAGTAAAAGCCCATGTGTCGGCAATATTAAATAAACTCAATGTGCATAACCGAATTCAAGCCGCATTGTGTGCCGCAAACATTGATTTCAACCAATATCTAATTCGCTAACACTAGATTATGACATCCAACCTAGCTCACCTAAGACTCCCATTGTAACAATGGACTGCTCAGGCTAGCTGGACTGTTTGTTAGATAACAAATTAGAAATTGCCAACTTCATTTTGTGAGGTTTTACGGGCTTATTCAGTAGCGAGTAACCTTTTTCCCTAACTTGTTGACGCAGCTCATTAGTATAGTTGGCAGTGATCATAATGACCGGAACTGATTTACCCAATACGTGTTCGGTGATCTTTAACGCGTCAAAACCGGTTTCACCATTATCAAGATGGAAGTCAGCAATAATTAATTCTGGCGCCAATGCGCTCAACCAATTGTGATCCTGCAATTGTGCTAATGTTTGAACGCTGGTTACTTCACACCCCCAGCCTTGTAACAGGGTCTCCATACCAGAACAAATTTCCATATCGTTATCAATAATCAAAATATTGGCTGCGTCTAAATGGCTATTAAACCTGTCTCGAGCCGTAACTTGATTGACGGATAAATCTTGAGCAGTTTTGCTGCCATAGGGAATGAAAATACTAAATTTGGACCCTTGCCCTTCAGTAGAAGTTACAGAAATACGATGATTCATAACACCGGCCAACTTTTCCACAATGGCAAGCCCTAATCCCAACCCCTGATCATGTCGGCGCTTTTTACCATCAATACGATTAAACTCATGGAATATTTCCACTAACTTATCATCTGGAATACCAATACCAGTATCACACACCTGTATTTCCAGAGCGGATTTGCGTCTGCGCACTCCTAGCAGTATTGAACCTTCATTGGTATAACGTACTGCGTTACTTAATAAATTACGTAAAATCCGAGCTAACAAATAGGGATCTGAGCGAACCACACTGGTTGAGCCACTAAATCTAAAACGCAAATTCTTTGATTCTGTTTGCTTAGTAAATTCACTGGCCAAATTATTCAGTAAATCATTTACCGAAAAATCTTCCAATACCGGCTCAATAAGACCGGCTTCAAGTTTTGAAATATCCACTAAGGCACTGATTAATGACTCAAGGTTTTCCAAAGAATAACTTAATGAACTAAGTAGTTTTTGGGCATCATCACTTAAGCTAAGTTCATTCAGAGCGGCCACAAACAAGCGCGAAGAATTCATCGGCTGCAATAAATCATGGCTAGTGGCTGCAAGGAATTTACTTTTAGACTCATTGGCGCGGTCTGCTTCGCTTTTTGCGGCAATTAAACTTTTTTCAGCTAGCTGCCGATCTTCTATTTCTTGACGTAATTGCAGATTAATTTCTGATATTTTTTGAGTACGTTGATTAACTCGCTGTTCCATGTAGTCGTAAGCATGACGCAGTGCTTTAGCCGTTCTGCGCTGTTCAGTCACATCTTGTTCTAAGGTGAAAAAACCAATGACGTTACGATCTTGATCAAAATGGGGAATGAATGTCTTGTTTGAAATACGTGGATTTCCACCATCATGCCGGTGCTCAAGTTCAAAATTCACTGATTGCCCTTGCATGGCTCTCTCAATATAAATATAGAGTTTGTTGAACTCTTCTTCGCCTAACACCTCATTAAGGTGGTGGCTAATAATTTCTGAGCGAGAACGATGGAACCACTTTTCAAATTCACGATTCACGAACTCGTAACACATGTCTTTATTTACATAAGATATTAGTGCTGGCATAGCATCAGTGATTAACCGAATACGCTGTTCACTTTCTTGCAGCGCCTGTTGATTGAGGCTGCGCTCTGTTATATCGGTATAACTGTTAAGGTACCCACCACTCGTAATTAAGTGACGTTTGATTAAAATAACTTTACCGCTTTGTAAGGTTTTTTCAGCCTCAAAATCGCCTTGCGATAATAACATACTAGGCAATTCACTTTCGGAGAGTGACTCATCCAACTCACTGCCTTGAAGTAGTTCAAGATAATTATCACCGCGAGTTATTTTACTTTTTTGTATCCCTGCTAATTGTAGAAAACGTTTATTCCAAGTCTCGATATTGCCCTTTGCATTCACCAAAGCGATGCCTTGAGACATGTTTTCTAGGGTAGATTTAAGTACCTGGGCTTGCTCCGCCATGGCTTTTTCATAGCGTAATTCTTCGCTTTGCTTAATGTTGGTGATGTCGGTATAAATCACCACCAAATCACCTTCGGAGGTTTTGCGCTCGGACATTTGTATCCAAGTACCATCCTTTAGTTTAAAAATGGTATGAGTAATAGGGTCAGGGTACATTCCCACGGTTTTTTGTGCTTTAGCTTGCATGTCTACATAGGGTAAAGATGCGGCAGTGATTTCCTGAAAGGTCGTTTTACCAATTTCAAAATTAATATTGTGTTTACGCCAGAATTGACCACAACGACTATTTACCATCACCATTTTTCGATCTGCATCAAATAGAGCAAAGGAATCAGAAATACTTTCGATAGCATCATTCAGCCGCTGCCGAGCTTGATCTGACGCTTGTCTATTTCGTTCAGCATCTAAGCGTGCTTGCTCTAATTTTTGATTTGATTCTTCTAGACGGTGAAGTGTTTGTTGAAGTTTTTGGGTTCGTTCTTTTACTTTATCTGCCAGAAGTGCGGCATCTTCAAAGGATTGATATGCGTCACTGTGGTTACCCCATCCCATCTCTACTCGGCGCATCAAAACATTGTTTATTTTGCTAAGTTTTTGGTTCTCATAACGCAGTTGTTCTAACTCATTTCTGTGATGATCAACTTTGCCAGTTAGATCACTGTTTTTTGATGAGGCTAGGTTGGTTCGGGTCATAGGGATATCCAATAGCAACACCCGTAAAAGTATGATTCAGGTGCAATCCGTTAATTTGTTCGCCATAGGTACTAAAGCCGATTACATTGTTCTTTCGATACATAACAGACATTTGTTCGGCAATATCATGGTGTTCTATTTCTATACGTCGGTGAATACAATCAAATCCAATAACCAGTTGCATTTCACCTACTGATTCTTTTAGTAAATTAAATATAAGCGATGTATGGGGTAACAACCCAGGCGACATCATTTTGGTTAATACAACACCTGAATCTATGGCACAGAAAAACGTTAAGCTCAGATCATCATTCACTTTTTGAATACTGCGAATGTAAAGTTGTTCACCAAATTGCACCGCCAAAGGATACATAGCAAAGGTTTTAGAATTTAAATCTTCGAGCTTTAAACCATTGATCCTACAATATTCTAATGCTGCTGGTTCGGCATTGAACTCATGAACCACCCGGGAGTTAGGCGCAACCTGAGTAACCACTAACTTCTCGTTTTCCGGCGCTAAATGGTGCTGACTAAACACTTCAAACTCACAAATTGTATTCACTAGCATGATTACCGCAGCATTGCTGTAAAATTGACCATTGTAATAAACTTGAGTATTCAGAAAGTTCTGATCATCGCCTGCTGAACCACCCACAATGGGGATATCTTGCAAACTTAAACTTAATGCATTTATCACTAACTCTTCACGAACCGACAAACCATCTAGTAGCGATAAAGCAAAACACTGCTTTTCAATAGGATGGGGAGACACGGCTTTTTTCCGCAAGTTATCCATCATATTGCCAACTAAAACGTCCGATTCAGATACATTAAAGGTGGCCAAATCTTCAATTAATATGGACTCAACAGCAAATTCACTACTACTCAATGCAAACGCGCTAATACTGTGTTTACGATAGCCCAACGGGGTAATTTCACCTGCCGAGGTACAGCCTATTACGACAGTATCTGAAAAGTACCTAGTTAACTCTTTAGAGAGTTCAGCTTGTGAATAATTAACCCCACAATAAAACACCACGCACGTAGGTTTGCATGACGCAATCGCAGTATAAATTTCCTGGGCAGCAAGCACAGGATCGGTATGTTCCGAACCGGCTTTTACTACGCCTGGGATAGATTTTTCCACCACATTTAAATGTAGGTTTTGAGTGCCCATGTTTCCTCCTGAGGTATGGAGGAATATTATCTCTTTCACAATTGCTTAACAACAATAGCCATCATGTTTCACATGCATTTAGCACTATTTTCATGTGAGCATAGTAAATCTGGAAATTGTCGGTAAAAAAATTGACAAATTTCGCTTACCTCAGGATCGTGTAAATACCGTGGTCGAGGAAGAGATACCTCTCTTTGCTCGATAACGGTCATCGGTTTTTCAGTTAAAAATATGATCCTATCGGCTATGGCCACGGCCTCTGTTAAATCATGGGTCACATATAAAATACTAGAGCTCATTTGTTGTTGAAGAATGAGTAACTTCTGTCTTAATTGTTCTGCAGAAGGCGCGTCTAAGGAAGCAAAAGGTTCATCCATAAGTAACACTTCAGGGTTAAACATAAATGCCCTAGCTAGAGCAACACGTTTAGTCATACCGCCTGATAATTGTTTCGGATAAGCATGCTCGTGACTTTCCATTCCAACCAACTTGAGAATGTCTAAGGCATCTTGCTTTGCCTTCTGTTTATCTTTTCGACCTTCTGCTACCAATAGCACATTTTCCAATACCGTTAACCAGGGCATTAGCCGTGCTTCTTGAAACATCAAACCAATATTATGGGTTGCACAACTTGCACTTGTAATCGTGCCTTCAAATTCTTCATCAAGACCAGCAATGAGGTTAAGCAATGTACTTTTACCTGCCCCCGATGGTCCAATTAGAGCTACAATTTCGTTTTTATCTACCGAAAAATGAAGGTTTTTAATAATACTGACGTCAGAATCAAAGCTTTTGTTTTGGATATCAATAGTTAGCATTTTCGCCACCTTGTTACTTTGCGTTCCCAAGGCCTTAAAACGAGGCCTTCAATGGTGTAAATAATTGCAGCAAAGGCAAAGGTATATGCCAAGATACTAGTAATATCGAAAAACTGAAAAAAGTTACCCAGTTGAAAACCAACACCGTCGCTACACCCCACTAATTCGACGACTAAGACAATTTTCCAAACTAGCGCTAACCCCGTTCTCGCTGCGGCTAAAAAATACGGATAAAGTTGTGGTAGATAAACTTTTGTTAAAGTTCGCTGCCAGGGTAATTGATAGACTTTCGCTACCTCCATCAGACTTTTATCGATGGCTTTTGCTCCCTCACGTAAAGTGACAGCAACATTAGGCGCTTTGTTCAAAATAACTGCTAACACTGCAGAAAATTCATTTAACCCGAACCACATAAAACACAAAATGATCGTCACTAATGCTGGGATATTTAACCCTAAAGTAAGTAAGCTATCGAACCAAATATCAACCTTTTTGAAATAGCCCATTAGCAAGCCGATTGCCGAGCCAAGTAGCATTGCTATAGTAAAGCTAAACGCCACCCGTTGCAGAGTTACGCCCAAATGATAGGGCAATTCATTTGACGCAATGTGGTCAATAAGGGCGTTAAAAACCGCCGTTGGCGACGGCAGCATTTGCACTGCAAAAAGCCATACACTTAATTGCCAGATAGCCAATAACAGCAACAAAGATGCAATACGAATAAGTGTACTTGTGTTGCTACCACGACTTTTTGTTTGCTTTGGCTGAATGTTTTTATCTAACATCGCTGTGACGCCAGAAGATATCATCTGGTAAGCCTCCCAAATTGCCCGTCAATGCTTGTTGACTGTCATTGGCCTTAATCAGTTGAAAGAGTGAATCTATTTGTATTTTCTGGGCTTCAGCAAGGGCATCAGGAATGCCTTGTCGATAACCGTCAATTAGAAAAGGCTGCACATGGGCGGGATATTTTTGGGTTAAGGTTGGGATCTGTGACCAGATATCGTCGTCCAGCTTCATACGTTGACGTGCTTGGGCTGACATACTCAAGAAACGATTAATAGCCCCCTTATTATCATCGGCCCATTGTTGTTTAAATACCCATCCCAAAACCGGAACCTGGCCCTCTACTTTCAGCGCCTCTAATACCTCGGGCATAGTGACTAAAGACGTCATACCCTGCGCGTTTAATTGGGCGGCATAGTGCCAAAAGTTAACCACTGCATCTAAATCACCTTTGCTCAGCAACGCGTTAAGCATTGGCGGGGCAGCAAATTTTACCTTTAGATCTTGAGCCAGATCTAAATTAGCTTGTTGTTTTAAAAAAGCACGATACAAAACCCAGTTTTTATTAGTATTGCCCCCCGCAATACCGATGGTTTTGCCGCGTAAATCAGCCAGAGTTTTAATCTTTGCCTGAGGATGGGTTACCAGGGCTCCAGCCGCTGTGGAATAAGGGTAAAAATAGAAATCCCGAGCAGCTTCTTTTTGGCGTGCTACCCATAACCAATCATTAAGAATCACATCCACCGACCCACCCTGTAAGGCAACTAATAATGCCTGTGGAGAACCCAAGGGGATGCGTTCAATCTTAAGGTTGTAGTGTTTTGCTAATTGTAATTTTTCTAAAACATCCATCTCCCAATTAAGGGTGCCATATTTCAAAACCCCAACACGAATGGTGTCATTAGCCTGAGCGACTGCGCCAAATAATAACCACAAAAACACGACTAAAAAGGTTGAAATTCGCATACACACTCCGTTTTTATGAATGGCAAGATGGTTCTTCTTCATGCTATCCAATGGCAAAAGCGAAAAAGGTTTCCACACAATGTGTGGAAACCAGACTTACGCCTTTTACAAGGCAACGCTTTTAGAAAAAGCCCAATGGGTTGGTGTCGTAGCTCACCAATAAATTCTTGGTTTGCTGATAATGACCTAACGCCATTTTATGGTTTTCACGACCTACACCTGATTTTTTATAACCACCAAAAGCAGCGTGAGCAGGATAAGCATGATAACAGTTCGTCCATACACGACCGGCTTGTATCGCACGTCCCATACGGTATGAACGGTTCATGTCACGAGTCCACAAACCTGCGCCTAAACCAAATTCAGAGTTGTTGGCAATGGCCAGTGCTTCTGCTTCATCTTTAAAAGTAGTCACACCTACAACTGGTCCAAAAATTTCTTCTTGGAACACACGCATATCATTGCGACCTTTGAGTAGAGTAGGTTCAACATAAAAACCTTTGCTGAAGCCTTCCACCATCGCCGGTCCGCCACCAATAAGCACTTCGGCACCTTCTTTTTTACCAATATCGAGGTAGCTTAGAATTTTGTCATATTGCTGTTCTGAAGCTTGAGCCCCGACTTGGGTGTCGGTATCTAATGGGTTACCGCGTTTGATTTGTTGTGTACGGGCAACGACAAGCGAAATGAAATCATCATAGATAGATTCTTGGATCAGTGCGCGAGAAGGACAGGTACACACTTCACCTTGGTTGAAGAACGCTAAAACCGTTCCTTCAACACACTTGCTCAGATATTCATCTTCATGACTCATAACATCTTCAAAATAGATATTAGGAGACTTACCGCCTAACTCAACGGTAGAAGGAATAATGTTTTCCGCTGCACATTTTAGAATATGTGAACCAACGGGTGTTGAACCGGTAAAGGCAATTTTAGCAATACGTTTACTTGTGGCTAAAGCTTCACCCGCTTCTTTACCAAAACCGTTTACAATGTTAAGCACGCCTGGCGGTAGTAAGTCGCCTATTAACTCCATTAACACTAATATTGAAGCGGGAGTTTGCTCAGCGGGTTTCATTACCACACAGTTACCTGCAGCCAAGGCTGGGCTCAACTTCCAAGCGGCCATGAGTATCGGGAAGTTCCATGGGATGATTTGGCCAACCACACCTAAAGGCTCATGGAAATGATAAGCAATGGTTTTCTCATCAATTTCACTCATGTTGCCTTCTTGCGCGCGCAAGCAGCCAGCAAAATAGCGGAAGTGGTCAACACACAATGGAATATCTGCATTTAAGGTTTCTCGAACGGCTTTACCGTTATCCCATGTTTCTGCCACGGCGAGCATTTCGAGATTTTGCTCAATGCGATCTGCAATTTTTAATAGTATATTTGAACGGTCTGTTGCAGAGGTTTTACCCCATGCATCTTTTGCTTTGTGGGCTGCATCTAATGCTAAGTCAATATCTTCCACGCTTGAACGCGGAACCGAACAAAACACTTCGTTGTTAACGGGAGACACATTATCAAAATATTGCCCCTTCACCGGTGCGACCCATTCGCCACCAATGTAATTACCATACTGTTGTTTAAAGGTTACCAGTGAATTTTCACTTCCAGGATTTGCATATATCATTTTATTTACTCCGGTGTTCATATTTGTAAAAGCGTTACCAGTTTGCCGGACTTTGTATCTCCCTCCCCAAAATGAGGTTGGAAGTCACACCGGCACCGGCTGCCGGAAAATAATTTTTGCCCTAAAATTCAGGGCAAAAATTGAAAGTTAAAAACTTAAAAGTTCACAATGGCACCCAAGGCAATAGATTTAACTTCTTCGCTGGCGTCACCAATTGAAATTTCGTTTAAGTCATACTCCACCACAAAGGTCACTGCGCTGTTATAGCTATAGAACCAAGCAGCTTGGGCACCATCCATTTCCCACGGCACTTCGGTCTCAACTTCAGTATTGCCATAGGACAAGACAAATCGGTTTGCACCGGTTTTATAGGAGCCTTGTACCAGATAACCACTGCTATCCACCTCGTCGCCATTTTCATAAAGTAGATTTTGTAAACCCAAAGCATTATCTGTAGGACCCAACAAAAGCCCAATGGCCTCGCCTGTGAATCCAGAAGCAT
Organism: Aliiglaciecola aliphaticivorans; assembly: GCF_054782055.1. NCBI lineage: Bacteria > Pseudomonadati > Pseudomonadota > Gammaproteobacteria > Alteromonadales > Alteromonadaceae > Aliiglaciecola > Aliiglaciecola aliphaticivorans. The sequence goes on along the minus strand of NZ_BAAGTF010000031.1, from coordinate 26,821 downwards.
TTAGGGCGAAGCCGCCAACGTTAACCTTTGCACCATAGGAATACCCTGTGGAGTCCACGTCACCTTGAATGTCGCTTTCAGTGGTTTGCGAAAGGAAACCAACAAACGCATTAAACATTCCGTCATCAAACTTACTGGTGTAGGTTAATTCGCCTTCAATTCGAGGAGTGCTTTCTTCACTAGAGCGACCAGCTCCGGTATCGGTTGAGGTGTTTGCCGGATCGATTAAGCCAATGGCTAATTTAAAACCGCCAGCAAATTCCGGTGAACGATAGGTGATTTGTGCCGTAGGCATCGGGTAGGTATAACCTGTACCAATATTGCCAAATGAAACCCCTTGACCATCGATAAGGCCTAGGGTGTCATTAACGTTGCCATACCCCTGCAGGATTTCATCTAGAAAGATATTAGAACGATTAAATAGTGTGAAATCTTTCCCTATTAGCACTTGCCCCCAGTCAAAATCCAAGGTGGCATAAAATTGACGAACATCGATGCCCGTTGACGTTACGCCGGTATTACTATCATTTATGGTGACCCAAAAAGAAGAGCGGCCACCGATCTTCACACCATCTATTTCTTTACTAAAATTCATCCCAACATAGTTAGGAAGAAAACCCATTTTGACTCGAGATTGATCACGATCTATTCCCGTAATGTCGTTATCCGTGCTACTAGACACATAAAAAGTATTGAATGATGCATCCACCGAGACACTCGCCACCTCGGGGTCATCGTAAATGGTGACAGCTGCTGAAGCACAGCCGCTAACTAAGCCTAAAACGGCCAAACTCACTTTTGTTAATGTAAATTTATTCATGCTCATGTGTACCCTGTTTGATTGTTAGTATTATTGGGAGAGCAACATGAACTATCTATCCCGGGTCACTCCAGCCCTATGCATCGATACGTTGCCGATGCACTTTTTTTGTTGATTTAGTATTGTTTGCTAAAGACAATTTAGAAACTCGTCGATTGGTCTCTTTGTGTTGCACTTTAGTCTTCAAAAATAAAGGCACTAAAGATCTAGTTCCAAAGTAGTAGCCGATGGAAGTAGTTCTCTTAGGACTGTAAAGTCGTATAAAAACAGTGCGTAAAGTGCAGCTAACCGAACTACTAATTAACATAAAAGCAACATACTATTTAGATACTAAAATGAACCTAGATTTGTAACTCTGTAAGTGTCAAACTGCGTTCCCAAATTATGACTAAGAAGGCTGTATTCATATGATTTCTCTAACTAAAACCCTTCAGCAAGTATCGTCACTTACTCCCTTAAGTAAATCTGTTCGACTTGCTCACATAGGTGTATTCACCTGCCTATTGCCGTTATCAGTTATCGCCCAAGAATCACCCGATGGGATCGAACGAATCACCACCACAGCCACTCGTGTCGCAACTAACACTGCCAACTTACCTTATGTAGTGAGTACCATTGACGAACAAACCCTTGGATTATTAGCATCTACCCATATCGAAGAAGCTCTTAGCTTTATTGCAGGTGCCGGGGTGCAGCGAGGAAATGGACAAGAATACCTACCCGCTTTGCGCTCTCAAGTAATGTCAGGTTCAGGCGCTTGCGGAGGCATTCTTACCGCTGAAGATGGCATCCCCTTACGAGCAGCAGGCTTCTGTAATATTAACGAACTATTTGAAGCCCACAGCGAAATGGCGCAAAGCATAGATGTGATAAAAGGGCCTGGCTCAGCATTTTATGGCTCTAATGCAGTACACGGTGTAATTAATGTTATTACCCCTGATACCACTGTGGACGCGGGACTAATTGGCATCGATTACGGCTCCTTTGGCTATAACCGATACAAATTTCGTCAGGGGGCTGACTTTGGCAATTCGGGCATTGGTATCAATGCTAGTATCACCCGAGATTCCGGGTATCGAGATGAAGAAAGTGTTGATCAGGAAAAGGTTAACCTTCGCCACCGCTATGAAGCTGATAACGTTACCTTTACCACCGGACTGACCTACACCAATTTAGATCAGGAAACGGCAGGCTATATAACTGGTTTTGAAAGTTACAAAGATGAAGACTTAGCTCAGGCGAATGAAAATCCTGAAGCCTTTAGAAAGGCCAAATCTTTGAGATTATGGTCAAATGCCCTATGGAATTTAACCGACCAAGATGTGCTCTCAATAACCCCTTATATACGTAATCAAAATATGTCGTTTTTAATGCATTTTTTACCTGGCACACCGATGGAAGAAAATGATCAAGATGGTTTTGGTGTGCAATCTATGTGGAAACACACTGCAACGGAAAACCTCACCGTCAGCATAGGCTTAGATGCAGAGCAATCGGAAGGCAGTATGCGCCAATATCAAGACGCTGAGACGGAAGGATCTGCGTTTTTAACAGAGACGGTACCCATTGGAATGCACTACGACTACGATGTCGATGCGACCTTGTACGCGCCTTTTGTTTCATTGGACTGGCAAAAAGACAAATGGTTAGTGTCTTTTGGTCTGCGCTACGAACATATGAATTATGATTACACCAACAATATGCTAAGCGGTCGCACACGGGATGATGGTACTGAATGTGGTTTTGGCGGTTGCCGTTACAGTCGTCCTCCGTCGTCTGAAAACAGCTATAGTAATACTTCCCCGAAACTGGGTATTGGTTATCAGTTTTCTGAAAACACGCAATTTTATGCAAATCTATCCAAAGGCTATCGCGCTCCCCAAGCAACTGAATTATACCGCCTGCAACGAGAACAAGAAGTCGCAGATTTGGACTCTGAAACGGTCACTAATGCTGAGGTTGGCGTAAAAGGTCAATTTGAAGGCCTGAGTTACGTGGTATCCATTTACAACATGGATAAAGACAACTTCATCTTTCGGGATAGCGACTATTACAATGTCAACGATGGCGAATCAAGACATCGTGGTGTTGAGCTAGAATTACAGTATCAGATCGCTGAAAATTGGGATTTAAAGATGGCGGCAAGTTATGCCAAACATACTTATTCCTACAGTCAAATTCTTAGCGATATTGATATCAACGGTAACTATATTGATACCGCGCCAAAAACCATCGCCAATACTCGTCTTGGTTGGAATATTAATAGTTCAACCAGAACTGAGTTAGAATGGGAGCATATGGGCAGTTACTACACGAATCCAGAAAATTTACACCGCTATGATGGGCACGATGTATTGAACCTCAGAGCGTCGATGCAAGTCACTGAGGCGTTAACTGTATTTGCTAGAATCAACAATCTTACGGATAGCAACTACGCAGAAAGAGCCGACTACACCAGCTTTGGTGGAGATCGCTATTTTCCAGGTAGACCGAGAAATATGATGGTGTCAGTGGATTACACCTGGTAGTCAACAATGGAAGCGAGTATTTATAACAATTCACGCTGACGACATTCACTTTAGGGCAGTATAACTGCCCTAAAGTTTTAAATTACACTAGTCTTTCAAGATAAGCCTTTTACAACCTAAATGTCCTATCTGGAATGATTGGAGAACCTAAATGAAAAAAATAATTGTTGTAGGAGGAGGCGCTGGCGGCCTAGAAATAGTCAAACGCCTTAGTCAGAAACTAGGACGAAAAAACAAAGCAGAAATAATTCTGGTTGATAAAAGCCAGAATCATGTATGGAAACCACTGTTACACGAAGTCGCAGCTGGCGTCATTGATAAGAACTCAGATGGGATTAACTATCGCATTCACGCGGTTGCCAATAAATACCAGTTTCAACTGGGCAATATGTGCCACATCGATAACCAAAACAAGCAAATTGAACTTGCTCCTTTGTTCGACGAAAATGACCAACTTATCTTGCCTAAACGCACCTTAAAGTACGACACTTTAGTGCTTGCCATTGGCAGTGTATGCAATGATTTTGGCACACCAGGGGTAGCCGACCACTGTTACTTCCTTGATTCACTGGCTCAAGCTGAAAGTTTTCATAAAGCATTGCTTAATCAACTTTTGCGGATCAATCAAAAAGGGGTCGACAGTAAACCCTTGCATGTAGCTATTGTGGGAGGAGGAGCAACCGGGACTGAATTAGCAGCACAATTGCATCATGTGGCCAACCTTGCCAGAGCTTATGGCATGCCGGAAATGTCTGCCGACAAATTAACCGTGACCATTATTGAAGCTGGGGAACGTATCCTTCCCGCGTTACCGGAAAAAATCACCAACTCAGCTCGTCAGGCTTTAACCAAGCTAGGCATAAAAGTGTTGGAAGGCACCAAGGTAACTGCGGCGAAAAAAGAGGGATTTGTTACCAGCGATGATGAGCTAATTGAGGCAGATTTAATGGTCTGGTCTGCGGGGGTAAAAGCTCCAGATTTTATTACTCAACTGGGCATTTTTGAAACCAACCGTGCTAATCAAATTTTGGTCACGCCGTATCTAAAAAGTACCATAGATGAAAACGTGTATGCCATTGGTGATTGTTGCGGATTTCAACAAGAAGATGGGCGTTGGGTGCCGCCGCGGGCTCAATCTGCCCACCAAATGGCTAGCACAGCGGCAACTAACATTATTAATGAGTTTAACCATAAACCAGGCCAGAAGTATGTATACAAGGACTATGGTTCTTTGGTGCATTTGAGTAAATATAGCACTGTGGGTAATTTGATGGGGGCACTGTCTAACAGCAGTATGTTTATTGAAGGGCGATTAGCCAAATTGGTTTACATTTCTTTATATAACATGCATTTATTTGCCATACATGGCTGGTTTAAAGGGATATTTATCTTATTTTTCCGCAAAGTCAGAAACATTGTTGGCCCTAAGTTAAAACTGCACTAACTCTACTTAGCAGCGGTAAATTGACAGACACAAAAAAGCCCGAACATTTCGGGCTTTTTGGTGTTACCTAATTCGCAACCCACTAATGAATATAGTTGCTCTAGCAACCTGTGGTTGTTTGGGTAAACGTCGGCTCTCTATTTTCTCTAGCAGATACGTAGCGAATTTTGCAGTTGCTAGGATCAGGTGCAGAACTGAACTGCACATCAATATTACCTAACTGTCCGCTGCAGTTTCCCCCAACCCAGGTAAAGTCATCATCAACTTCGAGTGCATTGGCAATACCACTTGGATGCGGGCAAGCATATCCGCATCGCAGCGTGATAGAATCACTACCTAAATCAATGGTCGGGTCTGTGTCACAATCGGTTTTTTGTTCAATGGTCGCTTTATAATGGACTAATTCTGATGCTGAGCGCATCGCGCCTTCTAATCCGTCCAAAGCAGCTAAACGAGCATCTGTACCTAAATTAATAAACCTTGGAGCTGCAACTGCAGCAAGAATTCCTAGGATCACTATAACAATGACCAATTCTATTAATGTAAATCCTGTACTTTTTCCGTTCAATGTTAAGCTCCTTTTCGATAATCTATCAATTTACCAGTATCATAGCGCTATGTTCACAAGTTGCTATTTTAAGTAATTACTAGCAAAAGAAAACGATTTTATTGGCGTTTAATCAATAACATAGCATACATAAGTATGATTCTTCATGCCCAATAAACGGTTTGCTCGAAGTTGAATAACGAAAAATTAAAAGCGCATTCTGATACCGGCATTTACGGTAAAACCATCATTGCGAGACCAAATATCCGTGGTCCATTGACCATCCGGAGCGCGCATTGGTAGCACTAACGGGTCTTCTTTTGTTTGACGAACATCAAGTAAATTCTCTGCATTAATAAACCAACTGTACTGACCTAGGGTGATTTCACCCAATAAACCAAGGTGCCAGTAAGGTTTACTAGCAGAACGGTAAGGATTGCCACTCAATCGTTGAGTTCCAGTATAGTAGGCTTCAAAACCCACTCGCCCTTTGCCGTGCTGCTCCCACATGGCAACAAGTCCAGCCGAATGTTTAGGGGTCAACTTAATATCTTGACGACTGTCGCTGGTTGCATTGTATTCGGTTGCATCTAAGAACAAATAACTGGCGGTCACCTTAAAGTCTTCCCACTTATAGCGCAGCATTAATTCTGAACCGTAAATACGCGACTCCCCTTCAGTATTTACCAAGCGGACACGATCAAGGGGGCCATCCATTTCTGACGCATAAGCTTCTAATTCGGTAACATGCTCAACATTTGAGGCGAAAAACGTCACATTAGCTTCAATGTATTCAAATTGACGTCCAATATCCAGAGACGAAGTGACCGCCGTTTCTTCTTGGATATTTTCCAACGGTGCTAAGTGGGACAGACCCGCTGCTTCTATTTCTTCTACAAAGGGGGTAGGTGCGAAATAGCCACGACCATAAGAAGCTCTAACAGTCCAGTCTTGTGGGCGATATAATAAGGAGACACGAGGGCTTAATTGGCTGCCATACTCACTGTGATCATCTAAACGCATACTTAACGAAGTCGATAAATGCTCGTTTAATTCATAATCCGCTTGTGCAAATATACCTGGTACATCAAAGGTATAATCAAACTCAGGATAATACTCTGAAGCAAAACTATCTGACTGCATAGCGACACCGACGACCCATTGAGATTTGTCCGTATAACCAGACAGGGTGCTTTCTACTAAATAACTTTCGTGGCGATCTTCATCTATATCTTCGGCAAACTGTTTATCATGGTTTTGCACCATGGCTGAGCCGCGTACATTCCAAGTCAAAACATCTCCCAAGGGGCCAGTGGCAATAATGCCACTATCAATGCGCTCACTGTCTTGGGTCTGCTGAAAAAAACCACCATCGGGTAAGGTATAGCCTTCAAGGGTGCCACCTTGACGATTTTCCGTCATATAACCCACAGTGGCATACAAGGTTGCGCCACTTTCCCCCTCCCAAAATAGACGAGGTCGAGCGGTATAACGTTCATAACCAGCCATATCAATCCATCCATCCCCATCAAAATCTTGGGTACTTTGGTGATGACCCCCAGCGGTCAAAGATACCCCCAGCGAATCATTTAACGGAGCAGCTAAATAAGTGGTTAAGTCTTGTCCGTCTCTGGAGGTAACATTAACCAGTACTTCTCCTTGAGCTTCATCAGAAGGTTTACGAGAAACAAGGTTAATGACTCCCCCCATGGCTGAGCCCCCATATAGAGACGATGCCGAACCTTTGATAATTTCTACTCGCGCCAAATCAGTGGGCGGAATTTGCAGCAAACCAATGGACGCAGCTTGGCCTCCATACAGGGCTAAGCCATCATTTAGCAACTGAGTATAGCGACCAAACAAACCTTGTAGTCGAATATTCGCACTGCCCAATGCAGGAGAAGTGGTTTGTACACGAACCCCACCGGTTTCCGCCACCAGCATGGATATGTTACCAGGTCGCATCATGGCTTTTTCTTGTAACTCTTCTTGGTTTATCACTTCAATTCGAACAGGTTCATCGGTCACGTTGCGGCCAACCCGTGTAGAGGAAACCGTGATGGTTTCTACTTCATCTTCGTGTCCATGTTGATGTTCATCTTCGTGTTCGTCACCTTCATGATCTGCCTGCATAGTTTCGTTCTGAGTTTGTTGCACAGCTGCTGGTGTTAAATTACCGGTCCTTTGCTTTGTGGAATCGGCAATGGCATGAAATGTACTTAACGAAAACAACGTAGGAATGAAGAGCAATGAATATTTATAAGAATAGAAAAATCGCACTGTGATGAATGACCTTTGTATCAGAATATGTGACCCCAGATTACAGGGGAAAGAAGGCAATATGTTATCACGAACGATTTCTTTTAATGACACTGACTTGTAAAAAATAACCTATAAAAAGGTTCAGTCATCGTAAATAAACAATGACTGAACCCTATTAAACGCAGTTTAACTCTTTAAAATAACAGCGTTTTCATTTTGGCGAGTCTTGTAACTGACTTAGAACGCGTAAGACGCGAACACACGTAAGGTTCTAGGTTGACCGGGGCCAATAAATTCTGGGGATTCAATATCAGGGTATAGATCACCTAACACTTCATCAGCTTCCCCATAAGTACCAAAAGTCTCAAACTCCTTATCAAAAGCATTTTCCAAGCGAAGAGCCAAATTAATGCCATTATCAAATGCATAACTGGCCGCTAAATTTACAATTGTATAGCCTGAAAGTTGACGGTTTTCATTGGCTTCATCTCCTCGAAAATATTGACTAGAGGCATAGCTTATATCTGCATTTAAGGCTAGTGCATCGCTCAATGCATAATCAAAAGAAACACTACCCTGGGTTGAAGGTTGACCAGGTATCTTATCTCCAGGACTTACTTGTCTGTTTGGTCCTAGAGGATTTTGCGGGCTAAAAGACATGAAGGATGATTCAAAGGTAGCCTGTAAATAGCTTAACTGGGCATTAATATCTAATTTATCAATGCTGTGAGCAAGGCCAAATTCAACCCCTTGGCGACGGGTTTTATCAACATTCACAAAATAGCCAACGGAGGGTCTGTCACCTGCTTGCTGAAAAATAATATCGTCTTTACTATCACTGCGATAGATGGCTGCACTTAATAAGGTTTGTTGATATTGCCATTTAGCCCCCACCTCAATAGTGTTAGTAACCACTTGCTCCAAGGGAGGATCTGCCACAAACCCGTTAGGTAATTTACAAGGATCATCCTCATCAGCACAACTTAATTCAGCGGGGCTAGGTGTCCGAGAAGATTGACTATAGCTAGTATAAAAAGAAAAGCCGTCGGTTTGATAGTGAACCCCTACCGAAGGATTGAAGTGATTAAACTGATGCTCACCATTTAACGAACCAGGTCCAGTTTCAACGCCATCAACCATATCGATGTCTGAACGATTATAACGTCCAGATAATTGCACAGACCAATCTTGATTTAATTCAATATTATCACTCACAAACACGTGAAGATGCTGCACATCCGTGGATAAACGGACTTTAGAATCGAGATCATAAACACCAATACCCATTACATCTCGGCTGTCTTGCACGGTGTCGTTGTTTAACAAGGCAAATTCAGTATCGCTACTAAAATCAATTGATGCCACATCAACACCCATACCCACAATCCAATGATGTGATAAATTGGCTGACTCAAGCTTACCGCTTAACTCTGTACTGACCCCGTAAGAACGATTCTTGGTAAGGCTGGTATTCGCTGTGCCATCAATATCATCGGCATCATAAGCAGAGATATCTTCAAGGGGGGTGAGGGCAGCATAATTCACAAAGTGTACGGCGTCATCGGTTTCAAACTCTTCTTCTTCCTCACCTTCATCAGCGTCACTCTCCTCATCCCCATCAAAATCGTCATCTGATTCGGCAAGTTCCGCATCTTCATCCTCAACACACAGGGTTTCTCCAAAACCTACATCACACTCTTCGTAATCACTATCGTCACCGTTGTAAGTCACGATTTCGTTCTCTCGATAATAAAGGTTAACCACTAAGTTAGTTTCTTCGGACGGGGCCCATTGGTTTTTTAGGCCAACAAAACGCAAGGCAGTTTCGGTTTGATCCGGACGCGTAAAGATCGCATCTCTACCTTCGTATGGAATAAGCTCTACGGGAATGGCACCATTACCAATTAAACGATTATCACTGGCTGCAAGTGTTAACTCGGCTTGATGGCTGTCTCCTTGGTAACTGATTGTTGAAAAAAGTTGTTTAATGTCACTATCAGAATAGTCACGCCAGCCATCTTCCTGGTAAGTATTAACGTTCAGATAATAGGCCCAGGTATCGTTATTACCGCCAGACTCAAAATTAATCCCTTGCTGACCATAGTCACCGCCTTGCAGACTTATTTTATTCTGTTCAAAGGTAAAACCATTCTTAGATTGTAAAACCAGTGCTCCGCCTAGCGTATTTTGTCCAAATAATGGATTCGCACCAGCGACAAGGGAAACTTGCTCAAGGGCAGAAGTGGGCAGTAAATCCCAATTAACCGTATCACCAAATGGCTCGTTAAAACGGGTTCCATTTAAATAGACTGACAATCCTTGGGGCAAACCTAATAAAGGTGAAGCGGTAAACCCACGATATTGCACATCAGGTTGAAAGGGATTGTTAGTCACATCATTAATGGACACGCTAAAAAGTTGAGCATCGAGTAAACGAGCTAAGGACGCCCCATGCTGTGGTGATAAATCTTCACTGGTTAGCACCTGATTTACCGAATAGATACTGCCAACATTCTGCACTGCTAATGGTGATACCCCTGTAATAACCAACTTTTCGATGATCTCAGGCCCGGGCTGTTCCGCAATTGCGGAAAAGCTAATGATCCCTCCCGAAATAGCGACTATCCATGGTTTCATATTCAACTGCCTTATTTTACTCATTAACGTTTAGTTAACAATGGTAGGCCAGATGTGTGCTGTTAACCTATTGTCTAATGGGTTAATCAAAGGGGTACTTTAGTAGTAATAGCAATATAGAATTAAAGATAGGAACCTTTTAATTCAATAACTTAAAGTTCACACCCAAAGAATAAGATTTGATTCACTATCATTGCCGACCGCTTCTCTCATCACTTTCATTGGCAGGCAAAACGACTGGGCTGGCAGCACATTTCCTGCCCCCCATAGATGCGTCTAGCAAATAGGCAAAAACATGCCGGAATAACCCTCAATTTAATGGAAAAAAGTACTCTTTAGCTTGCTTCAATCCGGCTAAAGAGTAAATAAAATACATGCTTTTCATAGAGTTAAAACAAAAATGCCACCTTTACACAATACTTACATAAACTGGAATTAAAAATGCTTAGTAACTAGTTGAACTTTACCAACCGGAGCTAACCATGAGTATGATGTCCATAGGCGGCGGAATAGATCCAGCTGCCCGCGAAAAAGAGAAACCCCAACAACAATTTGATGTTGCAGACACGAACGAAGATGGCGTAGTCAGTGCCACCGAGTTTTTGGAGGCGTTATCAGCACAAGGGGTGGAAAGTACTAAATCTGCTGATATGTTCAGTAACATGGACGCAAACAGCGATGGTAATTTAAGCCAGCAAGAACACGATAAAGCCATTCAAGAACGCGAACAAAAAATGACGCAAATGATGGCGAAAATGGATGGTGAAATAGGCTTATATGGAGAAAAAGATAGTCAAAAGGAAGTCAATTTTGACTCATTCAAAAGCATGCTGTCTTCTATCGCAGAAGATACAAAAGACCAAACCACAGCTTCACGTTTGCAAGATTTGCTAACTGAATTGGAATCCGAAGGCTATTCAAAAGAAGGCGTCCAAAAATCCGTGGAACTGATGAATAAGGTGGCTCCCCCCATCAATACCACTGCTTAATATTAACTGAGTTGCTGAATGTCAGCCTTTATTGCAATCAATATAAGTCATCAAACCTAATCCCTGACTATAAACAACTAGATTAGGTTTGATGCGTTTTACTCATTCAACAGTTTTCTTGCATAAGCCTTTGTAAAACCTACTTCAATCTTGTTTATTATCATCGGAAAAACGTGGCTTAATGCTAACTGACTGAATTGTATATATTCCCTTTTTAACCAGTCTAGTTTAAGGTGAGCACCTAAATTAAGAACATGTGATAATCTTCAGTAAACGAATTCACTATTGGTTTATGATTTAATGTCATTCTGATCACGAATACTTCCATGTACTCATAATAATAAAGAAAAGATTTTAGGGAATAATTTATGGATTGGGTTTCCATCATACCGCCATTGATCGCGATATTTATCGTATTTTGGAAGAAAGAAGTCATCATGGCATTACTGATGGCGGTATTGAGCTCTGAAGCACTTATATTACTCACATCAGCTTCTGAAAGTATTCTTTTAGCCCCCATTTCCTCGATTGAGCGTGTGGTAGATGTCGCAACCAGCGCGGGTAATACCCGTATTTTGTTATTTAGTTTGTTAGTGGGCGCGCTACTGGCTTACATTCGAGACTCCGGCGGAGTCACCGCCACCGTAAACTGGTTAACTCGACGCGGTATTGCTAACAATCGCCGACAAGTAGGTGGCTTAACAATGTTAACGGGCATTGTTATTTTCATCGAATCAAATTTAAGTGTGCTTACCGCCGGTATATTTGCCCGCGGTCTATTTGATAAATTCGGCATGAGTCGGGCCCGACTAGCTTATCTTATCGATAGTACCAGTGCGCCAGTATGTATCTTAATTCTACTCAATGGTTGGGGAGCCTTTGTCCTCGGATTGTTAGATGGTTATGACCTGGAAGAGTCATCTGCCAGTATTTTATGGGGTACAGTGGCATTTAACTTTTATGCCATCATTACCTTAGTCATTGCAGCATATACCGTATTTGCGGATAAGGTTCATGGCCCAATGGCTAAAGCCGAACAGCAACTTGATGCCACGCAAAGTTCTCTTTCGGCTGCGCCCGCTTCTAAAGCTCGCTTCATGGTGGTACCAATATTGACCATGGTACTCAGTATGGTGGGTTTCATGTTTTGGACTGGAGATGGCGTGTTGTCACAAGGCAGTGGTAGCAAATCTGTTCTGTATGCCACTGTGTTGGCGACGGTTGTTGCTTACTTCTTATTAATTTCAAGCAAACAATTTAATCATCAACGTGCCGTTGAAATTGGCTTCAAAGGCATGGGCGAACTTTTACCCTTAGTGAGTATCGTACTGCTTTCTCTTACCCTGGGCGCTAGCCTAAAAATACTCGGCACTGGAACCTTTGTTGCCGGCATGGTTGGTGAGTACTTACCATTAGTATTTGTGGTTCCTATGTTGTTTATTGCAGGTGCAATTATGTCCTTTACGACGGGCACGTCTTGGGGCACTTTTGCCATTCTCATCCCCATAGGTGTGCCCTTAATCCAACAACTTGGATTACCTCCTTCGTTGGTTATTGCCGCGATTTTAGGGGGAGGAATATTTGGTGATCACTGTTCTCCCATTTCAGATAGTACCGCGGTTTCTTCTATAGCTTCAGGTTGTGATCTTCTGGAGCATGTTCGTACTCAATTGCCCTATGCGCTGGTAGCCGGTAGTTTAACTCTGGTTGCTTATTTTATTGCTAGCTTAATTATGATTGGATAGATGTTTATGCGTATTTTGTTTGTTTTATCTTTTGTTATTTTTCTAAGCGCCTGCTCTCAAACAGGCACTGAAAAAACCAAGGGCGACTATGCAGTGGCGATGCCTGATGAGTTTGGAGCCGACGTTGCCCTCGCTGTATTAGACGATGGCGGCAACGCAGTTGATGCGGCAATTGCAGCCCAATTTACCTTGGCAGTGACCTTTCCAGAAGCGGGCAATATCGGTGGCGGGGGCTTTATGACAATTTATTTCAATCATCAAGCCGACTTCTTAGATTATCGTGAAATGGCTCCTGCGGCAGCATCACGTGATATGTACCTAGATAAAGACGGCAATGTAGTGTCAACGCAATCTTTATTTGGAGCAAAAGCGTCAGGTATTCCAGGCTCCGTTGCCGGCATGTGGGAAGCCCATCAAAAATATGGAAAGTTACCTTGGACTCGATTAGTTCAACCGGCAGTAAGTTTGGCCAAAGAGGGCTTTATCGTACCTGAGAAGTTTGCGCAAAAAGTCAGCCGATACATCGCGCGTAAAAATGAAAAAGGAATGAAAAGCAATTTTGAGGAATACTTTGCTCAAGCGACTCAAGCAGGTGCCTTATTTAAGCAACCAGAATTAGCGGCCACCCTAGAGCGAATTCGCGATCTTGGTGTCGATGGGTTCTACAAGGGCGAAACCGCTGAGCATATCGTATCGTTTATGCAAAAAGACGGCGGTTTAATTACGCTCGATGACCTATCTTCATACCAAGCTAAATGGCGTACTCCGGTTACATTTCCTTGGCGTGGTTATACGATTATCACAGCTCCCCCTCCTAGCTCAGGCGGCATTGCGGTAACGCAATGGCTGGGTATGCTGGATACTGTTATCCAAACCAATCCGTTGCCGAAACAAAATTCAACTGCTTATTTACACCTAGTATCAGAAGCAGGCAAGCGAGTTTTTGCGGATCGCGCAGAATATTTAGGTGATCCAGATTTTATTGACGTTCCACAAACGGAATTAATCCTTCCGGACTATATCCAATCACGGGCAAAAGACATTAATCTTAGTGCTATATCCGCCACCAGCAAAATCAAGCCAGGGCTGCATGAAAGTGAAGATACTACGCACTTTTCTATAGTCGATAGTTGGGGAAATGCGGTATCCAATACCACCACTATTAATTTAAGCTTTGGTGCAGGTGTGGTCGCTGAAGGTGCTGGTTTTTTATTAAACGATGAAATGGATGATTTCAGTGCCAAGCCTGGAGTACCCAACTTCTTTGGTGCAATTGGTGGAGAAGCCAATGCCATCGCTCCGTTTAAACGCATGTTATCGTCCATGAGCCCGACCATAGTGCTAGACAACGATGACGTGAAATTAGTGACAGGGTCACCCGGTGGCACCACGATTATCTCGTCAGTTACGCAATCAATACTCAACACACTGTTATTTAATATGAGCGCTGAAGAAGCTGCAAACAGCCCACGCTTTCATCACCAATTATGGCCCAAAGATACCATTAGAGTACATCCTGGTATCAATGAGGAAGTGTTAAATGCCCTAAAAGAAATGGGTTACACTATCCGCGAAGGCAGGTTTGGGGATGTGCATTTGATTCTGCAACAAGACGGGGAACTTAGTGCAGCCTCGGAGAAAAGTGGCCGAGGCAAAGCCAAAGTCGTGTCAGCCAACTAATAGATAGTGAAGTCCAAACCATAAATTAACCTCAAGATCGCGAGGGAAGCTTAGCTTCCTCGTGAGTTAGCTCTGCTTTCGGTTCAGGTATTAAGACACTCATTACAATGGCAATTACACCTGCTGTGGTAATAGCAGAAGAAAAGATATTGCGAAGTGCTTCAGGTAAGCCCTGAAGCGCATTCGGTTCCATTAATACGCCAAAACCCGCACCAAATGAGGTTGCCATTATCAAGGTTTTACGCCGGTCAATGGGCTCACTTGCCAATATCTTAATACCCGCCACGGCAATGGTGGCAAACATCACTAAAGTGGCGCCTCCTAAAACCGGCTTAGGAATAGATTGCAATACTCCTCCTACAATCGGAAACAACCCTAACAACACCAAGATAGCAGCGATGTAGAAGCCAACATGCCGACTTGCCACACCGGTTAACTGAATCACCGCATTATTTTGTCCAAAGGTCGTATTTGGAAAGGTATTAAATACCGAAGCCAATGCCGAGTTTACGCCATCGGCCAAAATTCCTCCTTTAATACGTTTTAAATATTGCTCACCTTTGATGGGTAAACCACAGAACAAGCTGTTAGCAGTCAAATCACCTGAACTCTCCAACGCTGTCATCAGATAAATGAGTGCCACTGGCAAGAATACTTCAATATCAAAATTCAGTCCGTATTTAAAAGGGACAGGCACGCTAAATAAAGGTTGCTCGCCAATATGTTCCACAGAAATAATGCCCAACCAATAAGCCAGTAAAGACCCTAACCCCATACCGACCATAATGGCGGATAATCTAATCCAGGGGTTCGAAGATAAGTTGAGGACAATAATAGTAATCAGAACAAAGATTCCAATATATAAATTTTGAGTATCGCCAAAGGTATCGCTACCGAACCCACCCGCAAGGTCAGTCATGCCGACTTTTATCAAACTAAAACCAATGGTGGTAATTACGATGCCCGTGGTTAAGGGAGTAACAATACGCCGCACCTTAGTAATAAACTGACTGATAACAACCTCGATAAACGCACCGAGCAAACAGACTCCAAAAATCGTCGCCAAAACATCCGCATTACTCCCGCCTTTGGCTTTAATGGCGAAGCCTGCCACTAAAATAGCACTCACAAATGAGAAACTTGTACCTTGTACGGCAATCAAACCGCTGCCTATGGGCCCAATGGTTTTTGCCTGTATAAAGGTTGCCACTCCAGACACAAACAACGCCATACTCAGAAGGTAAGGTAATTCGGCTTGCAACCCTAAGGTGCCGCCAATGATTAAAGTGGGTGTGATAATGCCCACAAAACAGGCCAAAATATGCTGAGTAGCAGCGGTGATACTTTGCTGTTTTGTAGGTATATCGTGTAACCCATAGAGCAACTCAGAATTTGCTTTCATTGATGTACCTTAGATCTACCCATAGCCAAGACATAAAAACGGTTGTCATTGGCATTTGATTTTTAAGTGAACGAATGATTAGGACACAATGCAAGAAAATGACCAACTGGTCAGGTTTTAACGTTTATTGATTTTAAAGGGCTAGACGTCGATTTGGGATAAATGGATCAATGATTTTCATGGAGTTGCGCACTAAAATGATGCATCAATATTATGGAAATCAAATGCGCAAAAAAAACATGGATGGATAGCTGCAGTATGCGCAACAAAGCTCAAACTCAGTGAACCGGACTCACTAGGTCGAGTAAATCAGCATGGCTTACTTGATTCAAATCAGCGTTTTGCAATTCGGCGGTTTGGCTATCTAATTGCACAACCTTAAGTAATTTTTGCGGATCAGAGATTAATACCGAGTTGCTCATTCCATTGACGCCAATGGGTAAGCTTTTTTTATACAAAACGAACTTATCATCTAACTTCACACCATTATCAGCTCCCATATTTATAATTAACCGACCGTGGTCGGTATTCACAATTTGAGCAAAGCTTTTTTCACATTGCAGAGAGCCCGAAATATCGGAAACCGCACCGTTAACTGTATTCAATACAGTGCGACCATAATCACTGCGCCAGAACAGACTATTGTTGGTATCCACATGATAATCGTTACTAAATTCCCAATCTGCTTCACTATGGTAAGACTCTTGAAAAATAATGTCATGGCGAAACGCATCAAGTACATAAACTTGAATGGTAAAATTACGACGAAGTGACACCTCATCAGATAAAAGATTTTCTTTAACCTGCTCAAACAAACTGATGTCTCTGATAAATCCAAAGACTACAAATTGACGACCATATTCCTTAGACAAATACAGGGCCTTATCGGTTATCTCTTTGAGTTTAATTTTATCGTAGGAGTTTACCCGAGTAAAAGCTCTGTCGATTAATCGAACCTGGGGCTGAGATTGTTCATCTCGAAGTTGCTGCTCAATACGTTTACTTATTTGCTTACCAATATCAAAAATCCCGCCATAGCTGGCTTGTTGGGGTTTTAATACCTGAAACTGAGTAATTAATACGCTGCGATTGTAATTATCTTGAGAACAATCAAACAAAGGCGAAAAATCAACTCTCACTACAACATTAAGGGAGTCAGCATTCACCGTCTCACTTAATACTTCCACGCGTTTAATTTGACCTTGTGTGGTGATCACCGATTTGCTGCTAACCAACAAACCGTCCAGCACCACATCTTCGGCCGACACAAAACTCCCATTCTTAAAGGACGCGTCAGCAACTGCATTTTTAATAGCTGTCACCCTCACATCGCTGGCATCTGCACCATCTAATTTAACCGTAGCCTCGCCCTGCTGCCAAATTGCCAGCACCTGAGGACTCGTCAATAACAACAGCATCAACCCTAAGTAATTGCGCATTTTCATGATGTTTAAATTCACTTTTAATTTAATTGAAAATGCCAAAGAGCTTATTAAGCATTGACTCTTCTTGATTGGAGTGGAGTTTACCTTTTCCGCTGTATTCAATACGTGAGTTACCCACTTTAGAAGAAACGACGGTATTTGAAGCATCAATATCTTGGGTTCTGATTTCACCTGAAAATCGCACGTATTCTTGCCCGGTGTTGAGGGTGATCCATTTCTCGCCCGCGACCACTAAATTGCGGTTGGGCAAAATTTCTTTTACATAAACGGTAATATCACCATCTAAAGAGTTGGATTGGTTGGTTTGTGCTGAAGCATCAAATTCATTTTCTTGATTGTGTTCAATATTCAAATCATCTTCGTCAATTTGAATCGGTCCGGCATTAACACTCAAGGGGCCTAATTCAAACTTGCTGGTTTTATCCGATTGAAAATCTAACGACTTTTTTGAGGATGTAGACTCACTCAGTCTGACTAAAATCATATCGCCCACATGATAATTGCGATGCAATTGGTATAGGCTAGCCACATTATCCGGTTGAAATAAGGAACCTGTGGGTACCGCAATAGATTCAACATTTTCCATGCGAATAGGTCTGTAGTCAGGATCATCCGGCATGGTTTCTTTATCTTTTTGAGTTATACCACGCTGACTAACTTTTGGATTGGTAGGGAGGTTTTCGACCACTTCCTGTTCAGCTGTTGGGGTTTGTGAACAGGCGCTAATCACGAGACAAGCAAGAGACAAGAGAAATTGAGTTTTCATACCACATAGAACCTCTGCCATCATCGGTTGATAACGACATTTTTATTATTAGAATCGCCTCTCATCTAGCCAAATTCTGCTAACTAGTTTACTGCAAAAAAATCGCCTGAACTAGGTCTTTACCGAAAATTTACACTTATATTTTATATGTAAACTAATGACGCTAAAAAGCCTGAGAGAATCACTAACTGTTTTCTCTGTATTAAATTAACCTCCTGATTCAATAGTAAATTTTTGGCACGAATCTAGCCTAAGGAAATAATTAAGAAGCAATTAAAAACACCAAAACTAAGAGTATTAATCACTATGAACCTCATCGATAGCTTACAAAATAGTTTGGGATTAAGCTCCACTACTGAGGTCGAAACTAATAGCTCAGTCAGCACATCAACGGCAGGTTTAGACCAAGCGTTTGGTAGCTTATTATCGCTTATGCAAGATAGTGAAAATACCTCTTCGGACGCCGAAAGTTCTGGGATTTCTGCAACCATTGATAGCATGCAAAAAAACCTAATGACGGCAATTGGCTTAGATCAATTAGCCGGTGATGCCCTATCTCAACTGAGTTCATTATCGTCGATTACAAACTTACAAACGTCTCTATTGAGTAACCTCAATGCCAGCTTATTCAGTGCCGCAATCCCCTCTGGGGAGACAGACGTTAGCGCAACGGATCTAAGTGAGACTGCGACGGATAGAACCTTTTTGAGCTCCGTAGAGGATTTTTCAAATTACATTGTGGGAGACGATGGATTAGGTGTTGATGATCTATTCGATACGGTCAATATATTAAATCATATCCCAGTGGTGTCAGATATTTATCAAAGTACTTCAGAGATTGACGTTGATCCTGTTTCTGAAATAATTGGTGGTTACGCCTACGGTGGGCCAATAGGTGTCGCCTTTGCCGCTGCTGATATGGCACTTGAATCCTATACGGGCAAATCAATTTATCACACCGTTGCTGATTTCTTTTTTGAAGATACTGAAAAAGCCTCAATTGAATCAACGGTTAGTCAAGTTACCGACAGCATAGATCAGGCAAACAAAGCTTATAACTTCGTAACACGCAGCTATTAAATTTTGAGGCAAAAACCCGCCGTTACAGTAAATTAAACCTTCGATTACGGCAGTTATTTGCCCATTTCAGTACAACGAATACGATTAACCGCTTGTTGCCATAAGCCATAAGCCTGGTCTCGTTGTTGTTTGCTAAACCTTGGAACAAACGTGTGCTCACATCGCCACTGTTCACTTAGCTCATCTAACGAGCTGTAAATTCCTGCTTGTAAGCCTGCCAAATAAGCAACGCCTAAAGCGGTGGTTTCGGTCACTTCAGGACGATCTACCTCCGCTCCTAAAATGTCAGCTAAAAATCCCATGAGCCAATCATTCTTCACCATGCCGCCATCCACCCTTAGGTTAGTTGCTCTGGCACCGTCACTTTCCATGGCTTTTTGCAGATCTTTGGACTGATAACATACGGATTGCAAACCAGCCGCGACGATTTCATTAATCCCTGTATCTCGCGTTAAGCCTAAAATAGCCCCTCGAGCATCAGGATCCCAATATGGCGCGCCTAACCCGGTAAATGCAGGCACTAAAAACACACTATTGTTGGCGCTCGCCATTTTCGCTAAAGATTCGGTTTCAGAAGCCTCTTTGATCAGTTGTAAACCGTCACGTAACCATTGAATGGTAGCTCCCGCCATGAAAATACTGCCTTCTAACCCATAGGTAGTTTTCCCCTTTAAACGATAGGCAACCGTTGTTAACAGCCTATTGTTAGACTTCAGTGGCGTAGAACCGGTATTCAACACCATGAAACACCCCGTGCCATAGGTTGTTTTTGCCATCCCCTTTTTAAAACAGGTTTGCCCAAATAGCGCCGCTTGTTGATCACCGGCAACCCCCTGAATAGGAATAGCTTTACCGAGTATTTTAGGTGTCGTTTTACCAAACTCGTCAGCACTGTTTAGTACTTGCGGTAAGATTGATGGCGGGATATCGAATTCAGCTAACAGTTTTTGGTCCCATTGCTGTTGATGAATGTCGAACAGCATAGTACGAGACGCATTCGTTGCATCTGTGTAGTGACAACGCCCTTTGGTTAAACGCCAAATCAAAAAGGTATCAATGGTACCAAACGCAAGTAAGCCAGATTCCGCCTTCTTACGGACACCTTCTACATTATCGAGTATCCATTGAATTTTGGTGGCACAAAAGTAAGGATCTAATAAAAGCCCAGTGGTTTTAGCTACATAATCCGCTAACGACTCATCTTGAGCCAATTGTTTGCAAATTGAAGACGTTCGCCTGTCTTGCCAGACGATGGCTGGATAAACCGCTTTGCCGGTTTTTTTATCCCATACTAAGGTTGTTTCTCGCTGATTGGTAATACCGATGGAAAGGACTTGAGATATGTCGATTTGCACGTCAAGTATAACGTCTTTGCAGGTTTTTAGGACGCTTTGCCATATTTCTTCAGGATCATGTTCAACCCAACCATCATCGGGATAAGACTGATTAAACTCTTGCTGGGCAATAAAACAAGGCTTACCCTGCAAAGAAAATAGAATCGCTCTGGTACTGGTGGTGCCTTGATCAATAGCCAGAATATAATTCTCCATTGCTACTTTTTCTCCATTCAAAGCCATTTTAAGTTGCGCTCGAATCTAGACACCCCGACTCTTAAACCGCCAATTTTTTCAAGCTTATATCTATTTAGCGAGATTCGATATGTTGTCACTTATTCCTGTGATCAAAACCTGCTTTTTTCGTGAATCAGTACACGTAAATTTATACTCAGGTAAATTCAACCCAGCACGATTAGACTGTAAATAATTGAAGAAAAAACGCCGCAAGCCAACAGGTGCCCCTGTGACCTTGCAGCGTAAACTCGATTTAGCTTAGTTAAATAACCCTTTCAGTTTATCTTTGGCTTTTTCAGTGAGTTTTTCTTTCTCTTCATCCAGCTTTTCTTGTGCGAGTTTTTTAGCTTCTTCTGCTAATTTTTTCTTAGCTTCAGACTTCGCTTGGTCAATGATGTTGTCTAACATGGCATTAACTATTGCCACCCCAGCTTGGTCGGCAGGAATACCATTGGGTTGACCAATGGGCCCAGCATTAAAAGTAGGGAGGGTTATCTCATACGATTTTTGTTCAAGCTTAAGTTCACCCGTAGACAGCTTTTCAAAATCGAGTTTAAGGCGGACATTGCTGACCGTCACATTTTCAACAATAATAAGCGGGTTAGCTCCAGGCTCAGAGGAAGCTTGGCCTTCCGATTTAGGCAAATTCGCAGTTAAATTATCTTTAATAACGAGCAAGTTGCCCTTCCCACTTTCATCTACTTCATAAAGTACTTCCGGCGCATTGATGCTAACTGTTTGCACAACATAGGGTTCGTTTAAGACTTCACCTAGATCCAGTGTAATATTTTCAACACTGAAGGCATCTTCATCACTAAAACCATCTGGATTCTCAACATCAATATCACTAATGGTCAAACGACCTTCGCTCAGTGCTAAATCCACGTTAAAAACAGTAACAGGCGTACCTAAATATTTGGAACCTTGTTGTTCCATTTGGGTTCGAATGAAGTCCCCTGCGCCACTTAGTAAATACCAAGCACCGCCTGCAATAAGCAAAATGATAATTGCAAAAACGATTAATCCTTTTTTCATTAGTCTCTTCTCATATAGTAATGTGATTACAGGGTTTTAGCCCTTTAAAACAACACAATATCACCATTCAACACTGGGTCAACCATGAAAGTCATGAAACAATAGTCGAGGTTAAGCTCACCACTGATAAAACCACTGACTATCTATTATCGGCACAAACTAAGGACTCTAAATGCATTCATTTAGTTCTATTCATTTGAGTTATGCCCAATATTATAGTCAAGGAATTAGATCTTTACTGTTATTCACCCGAGTCCTCTTGTAAGTTGCATCATCCACCGCAATAATCCTATTACGATTCAATGACTCAGCAAGTATTATGATTCCGATTTCCATATTAGATTTGGCGACTATTGGTGAAGGTCGCAGTGTTTCCGAAGCCCTCAACATGGCTCGTGAAACTGCAGTTACTGCAGAAGACAATGATTACAAACGCTATTGGTTAGCAGAGCATCACGGTATGAAAAGTGTTGCCAGTTCAGCAACAGCGGTGCTACTGGCCAACATAGGAGCTGCTACTAAACGAATTAGGATTGGCAGCGGTGGCGTCATGCTTCCTAACCATGCCCCATTGATTATTGCAGAGCAATTTGGAACCTTAGCTGAACTTTATGGTGATCGTATTGATTTGGGACTTGGCCGCGCCCCCGGAACCGATATGCAAACCCTAATGGCTCTGCGCAGACAAGGTGGTTCGGGCGTAGATCAGTACCCACAAAATATTCGCGAATTACAAAACTACTTAGGTCCACAAGCTCAGCCTGTGTTAGCCGTGCCTGGCCAAGATACCAATATCCCATTGTGGTTATTGGGGTCAAGTTTATACAGTGCACAACTGGCTGCGGAGTTTGGACTGCCCTACGCCTTTGCGTCTCATTTTGCTCCTGACCAATTACATCAGGCATTAGACAGTTATCGCGCTAACTTCAAAGCAACCACTGAAAACCCTCAACCCTATTCGATGGCAGGGGTCATGGCCGTGATTGCGGATACGCAAGAGGAAGCAAATTATTTATATACCTCGGTGCAACAAAAGTTTCTGCAAATGCGCACCAGTGCCAATACGCCCTTCCCCAAACCGGTAGATAAAATTCATTGGAGCATTGCAGATATGTACAATGTAGAACATGTCTTACAGTATGCACTGGTGGGCACAAAAGAATCCATACAACCTAAATTAGCGGATTTTATTGAAAAAACGGGTATAGATGAATTAATTGTCTCCTTTCCCATTCATGATCCCACTGCCAGACTTAAAAGCGTAAAATTAATGGCAGAATTGCGAGATAGCATGTGAAACAATATCAACCCAATTGCCAAATTCAAATAAATGGAGATATCGTTGCAACAGATTGTCGATGAAATTGCTGCTGAAATGATGGCCATCGAGGATAAAGGTGAAGTCGCTGGCTATATCCCTCAATTGGCTAAAATCGACCCTAACCAATTCGCTATTAGTGTCGCCCTAACTAATGGTGAGATTTACCAATCTGGCTGCGCCGAAAAGTTGTTTTCAATCCAAAGTATATCCAAAGTCTTTACCCTAACATTGGCTCTGGGCAAGTTGGGGGATAACATTTGGCACCGAGTGGGCAGAGAGCCCTCAGGTGACCCGTTTAATTCAATCGTACAATTAGAACATGAACAGGGAAAGCCCAGAAATCCATTTATCAATGCCGGCGCAATCACCATTGCAGACCTCATTATGCAAGGTCATGAACCGAAAGAAGTGTTAGCCGAAATCATACATTTCATGCGTTATATTGCAGATGATGACAGTATAGCCATTGATGAAAAAGTGGCTAAATCTGAATTAGATACAGGAGCAAGAAACGCATCTCTCGCCTATTTCATGTCATCATTTGGCCACTTTGAAAACCCCGTAGAAGAAGTGCTAGGTACCTATTTTCACCATTGCTCAATTGCCATGAACAGCACTCAACTCGCTAAAGCAGGTTTATTTCTAGCCAACAATGGCGTAAACCCAATTACCGGCTATACGGTTGTTTCTGCACAGCGAGCAAAACGCATTAATGCATTAATGCTTACCTGCGGTCACTATGATGGTTCCGGTGAATTTGCCTTTAGGGTTGGATTACCCGGGAAAAGCGGTGTAGGCGGCGGAATATTAGCCATCGCCCCAGGAAAGGCTTCTATTGGTGTATGGTCCCCCGGATTAGACGACATAGGGAATAGCAAACTCGGTACATTGGCTTTAGAACTGCTTGCCAATAAAACAGGTTGGTCCGTTTTCGGTAAGTAAAGGGCTAATAACCTCGTAGCCAAAATATATTCCGTCCCCTCATAAAAGTTTAAGGGCTTCATCGATAACAAATGCAAGTTCTACTACCTTCTACCTTCTCAATTCAAAAATTCAATTGAGTATGTAACCGCCTAGTTGTAAATAAATCGTTACTAATATTGCTTTTATACAAAGCTTGGGTAAAATGCACGAAAAAACATAATGTAAACAATAATTATTACTATTTACATTAAAGTTCGGTGTATCGGAGTAAACAATGAAACAGGCAAACACTATGCGTTTAAATCTGCTAGCAAGTGCGGTATTAATGAATTTTGGAGCAGTTGCAAATGATAACGCAACTAACACAGAGATTGAGCATATGGCTATTTTCGGCAGCAAAAATCCTATAAACACCGTGCCAGGAAGTGCCCATGTCATTGGCCAAGCAGAAATTGAAACGTTCAAATACACCGATATCATGCGAACTTTAGCAGCCGTCCCTGGAGTATATGTTCAAGAAGAAGATGGTTATGGCCTGCGTCCAAACCTAGGTATGCGCGGCACTGGTCAAAACCGCTCCGAAAAAATAACCATCATGGAAGACGGTGTACTGGCCGCCCCCGCCCCCTATGCATCCCCCGCAGCTTATTACTTTCCAACATCTGGGCGTATGGAAAGGGTTGAAATACTAAAAGGAAGTTCTACAGTAAAGTATGGCCCGCGCACCACTGGTGGTGTAATTAATATGCTCTCCCGTGACATTCCAGAATCGGCTTTAGCTGGCAAGATCGATGTTGCCGGTGGCCAAGATGGCTTTGGCAAGCTGCATGCGTTTGCAGGTGGTCAAGGTGAACGAATTGACGCCGTAAGCGAAGTTTATCGTTATCAAGCGGATGGCTTCCGCGATATCAATGGTGTCGGTGGCGATACTGGTTTTGTTAAAAATGATATTTTGGCAAAAATTCGTTTTAAATCCGACAAATCCGCCAAGTATCAGCAAATTATTGAACTCAAACTCAAATACGCCGATGAAGTTTCAGATGAAACCTACATGGGGTTAACGGATGAAGATTATGCAACATCCCCCTTCGTTCGTTATTCCGCCTCACAAAAAGATCAAATGACCACTGAACATAAACAAATTCAGGTGAGTCATTTGATTGAATTCAATCCCGATATAACCCTTAGCACAACAGCTTACTACAATGATTTCCATCGAAATTGGTATAAAGCATATAATGTAAACGGTGACGGCCTAAGTAGTGGCGGCATCCAAACTGCAGCTGATTTTGATCAAGGTATCATCGCCACGCCCATCGAAGTGGGGGTTAAAGCTAATAACCGAGATTACTTATCACAAGGTATTCAATCTGAATTCAATTATTATCTAGATAAGCATGAACTAGCATTTGGTATTCGCTATCATGAAGATGAGATGGATCGTTACCAATGGGTTGATACATACCAGCTAGATACAGACCAAGTAATGACTCGCACGTCCAGTGGCATTCCAGGGACAGACTCAAATCGTATTGATAGTGCCGATGCTTGGGCAATGTTCATTCAAGACCGTTTCACTTTAGATAAGCTTGCAGTTACTTTAGGTCTTCGCTTTGAAGACGTTACCACTAGACGTATAGATTGGGGCAAAACCAATCCAGGTCGAAATGGAATTGCGGATAAAAACGTAGAAAATAGTTTTAACTCGCTATTACCATCACTATCGGCAACCTACCAAGTCTCCCCCTCGATGATTTTATTGGCTGGTGTTCAAAAAGGGTTTTCACCAGCAGCTCCAGGTAATACAGATGGACAGGAAGAAGAAAGCTGGAACTATGAAGCGGGTTTTCGCTATACAAAAAATGCATTTAGTTCCGAGGCAATCGTATTTATGGGAGATTACAGCAACATGCATGGTAATTGCACAGCTGCCCAAGGCTGTGACGATGACAATATAGGCAATCAATACAATGCAGGTGAAGTTGATGTGAGTGGTGTTGAGCTAAGTTTAGGCTTTGAGTTTAATCAAAGTAAGGAACTAAGCTTCCCTGTTAAACTAGCTTATACCTATACAAGTGCCGAGTTTGCTTCAGACTTCTCATCAGACTTTGAAAGTTGGGATGACGTACAAAAAGGTGACTCATTAACCTATTTGCCTGATGATCAACTGTATATTTCTGTAGGTGTCATAGGTAAAGCTTGGCAACTGACGTTGGCGGGTCGTTACACTTCTAAAATGCGCACTAAAGCAGGCCAGGGCAGCATTCCAGTTGATGAGTTAATTGCCGGGAAAACCATAGTAGATTTATCGGCACGTTATTTTATAAATGATGTTTCAGAACTTTATTTTAACGTAGATAACTTACTCGACGAAACGTATATGACTACTCGAGTTCATGGCTCAGTATTTGCCGGCAAGCCTCAATCAGCGACACTTGGATATACATATAACTTTTAACACCAGTTGCGTTTCAAATTATTTATTGTAAGGGCTAACTTTTGAAGTGACCCCCAATAGTTGGACTATTCAATTACTGGGGGTCTTTTTATGTCCAAACATCACAGAGCATTTAAGTTAAAACTAGCGCAGCTAGCGCAAGAAGAGAGTTCCGTTGTTTTAGGGGC
>NZ_BAAGTF010000030.1:0-3694 GCF_054782055.1 Aliiglaciecola aliphaticivorans | reverse complement strand
GCCCCTAAAACAACGGAACTCTCTTCTTGCGCTAGCTGCGCTAGTTTTAACTTAAATGCTCTGTGATGTTTGGACATAAAAAGACCCCCAGTAATTGAATAGTCCAACTATTGGGGGTCACTTCAATTTTACACTGACCCTTTTTTGTTTTTATGTATTTAAGCTTTGCGGCGACGTAATCCCATAGCTAACATGCCTAAACCGAGAAGTGCCATAGCACCAGGCTCTGACACCACACCATAAGTTAGGTTGTCATAACGCACATCAAATGAATTTCCATCATTTTTAGCGTTTAAAATAATGTCCCCGAATGAGCTTGTTCCAGACGCTGTTTCTGAGTACACCATAGTACCGTTAACATAATATTGCACACCGTTATTCGCGGCTTTGTAGGCTATGGTGTTGAATTCGTCGATATTGAAAAGTGACACTACATCAACCCAAGCGTTATCCCAAATTGCAAGCCCTGCATCTGGTGAATTAACACCGGCTCCTTGAAATTCTAAAATGGGGTAGCTTGAAATAGTGTTGCTATCGTTTAAACCCACTCCCCACATACCCGCGAAACGCTCACTATTGGTCCAAGCTGAATCGATGTACATATCAATGGATACGAAGTTTGAACCCGTAGTGTCTATTTTCATACCTTGAGTATCGTAAAATGCACTCGCGCCAGCACCAAATGTTGAACCATCAATACTCATTACCAGTTCATTACTGACAATTTGGAACCCTGCTGGTGCCGCACGGTCTACGGAAAAGTCTGCCAGTGAGTCGCCGTTGTCAAATGTCTTGGTGACTAAAGTTGCTTGACTCGAGAGTGTGACAAACGCTGAACCTAAAACTGCTATTTTAATTAATTTAGAAAAATTCATAATACTTCCTTTTTTATTTAGATTTCACAAATTTTTAAATTTGCACAGTGGTTTAGCATATTTTAAGCCAAAATATTAAATATAATATATTCAATAACTTACCTTGATTGTGTTATTTTAATGTTAATTTTTTTGACAGTGATATCAGAGATTCTGGGAATAAAAATATGCGGCGTTAATCTAACTACAAGGCACTAAGTTTGCTGAAACAAGAGTTATTGATAAGCAGACAAAATCCTATCTTGTTTTATACTATTTATCATAATGGTTAGGGTCACTCACCTATTGTTGGATAAAGTTGATTTTGGGCCAGAAATAAATGAAAAAACAGAATAAAACGATACATAAGTCGGCAGAGACGGTAGATGTTAGTTCATCACCTTGCGAAATGGCGAGGTTTTCAGACTATTTTTTCGGTTTGGATAATAAACCTAAAAAATTGATAAATGCGAAACTCAAAACTAAAAATAAAAGGCAGAGTTAATTAAGTCTATATCATTAACTCTGACTCAATGTGGGAATGGGGTTTATAAGACTAAGCTAGCTTGATAGTCGTTAGCGTATTGTAATATGACTTTTTTAGCGCCTGTAATACCTTTTAATCGAGCAATATTAATATGTCCGGGGTTTTCAGACATGGCGTCAATATTGAAGGTCACTTTATTTACTTGTGCCGGTACATTGCTGGCACTAAAGACAAAATCACTTTGGTGATCATCTAGATTTGTCTTAATGGCTGCCAATTTAACTGTTGTAGCGTTATTCACAATAATTTCACTGTGATTTATCAGATAGCTATTGGCTAATTCTAGGTTATATTTGCCTTTATCCGTCCACAGCTCGGATTCTTGATGATGTTTCAATAATGCTTGGTGAAGCCCGCCTAGGGGGACGCTAATTGTTAACGTCCAATTTCCATTTTGCTGTTGAGCTAGCTGATAGGTTGCTACCGCAGCACTATGAGCCTGGGTTTCTCCAACGCTGGATAAACACATTGCGATGGCTAAAATAGAGTATTTCTTCATCATCAATCCCTCTATCGAATGTATGGTGAGGTGCGGGTACTCACTGACGCACCGGTAATACAAGTGGGTAAGTTTGGCGCATCTAATGAAGCATGATAATGATATATGCCTTCAGGATATTCTGCTGTTATACCAGTATGTCCATTGCATGAGTCCAAATCTGAGGGAGTAACCACCTCGCCATCGACTAAATCTTGATACGCGTAGATGGGATAACCGTCACGGGCAAAGCCGCTTAATGCTGTATTATCTTGGGTGATATACACACTGCAATCTGCTTGATCATTGGTGCCTTGTTCTGCATGCATTACGTCCGCAGATTCAGGGATCCCATGCCAATGATAGTAACCAGCAGGATCATGGTGGCCACCGCAATGATCCAAAGAAGGAATATTACCGCCTCGCCCTACAACTGAAGGTGGATCACCAGTGATGGGCACGCCATCAAGAGACAAACCAATATGTTCAATTTCACCCAACTGATCTGGCGTAGCAAGTGGCACTGGCGTAACTGGAATGGTGTAGGTTATCGTTAAGCCGTCATCGGCACTGGCATTCAGGCAATAAGAGGTGCAATTGCTGCCAATATTTGCGCGGCTTCCCCCAGGATCTTGAATGCAGATAATACCCGCTGATTCGTCAATTATATCGTATCCGTCAATGGCCATATTGTCCCATAGGGTTTGCACTAAGTTTTGAAACCCTGGGCCAGTGTTACCGTCGTAAATGCCAACTCCACCGTCATCACCAGTGTATGACGAAGGACAAAATGGCCCAGCTTCATCGTCAATGAGCTCTCCTGAACCACTGCCATCACGTATTTCATTCACGTTAAATACTAATTCGTAGCAGGTAGTTTGAGTGCCGTCATCAAAAGTGCATGAAACCGTAGACGAGGATGAAATGTCTCTGAACAAACTTAGCTCAATACCTGAACCCGTGGTATCTAAACCGTCATTACCATCCTCGTCAGGATCAGTTACCACAGTATCCTCATCGGTTGTAACGGCATCAGTATCGCTAGTGTCAGTGCCCGAGCAGGCAGACAATACCAGTAGCAGTGTAAACCAGTAGAATATTTTAAATAATTGGAAACCATTGCCCATCATCAATTCTCATCTTAACCCTTTGTCGTGGTTAATTATTCCACACTGCTAAATTTGAATAGTGCAGAAAATGTGAAGATGTCGTGGATTCTGGAGGGAATGTTATTGAGCAAGTAGGCTACTGTAAGAGGGAAAACATCATAACGCACTACATTATATTATTAATTCTGAAGATTGTGGTTGTGTGAATAACGAGAATTTCACACAACCACTTACTTAAGGCTGCTTTCTATCTAAAGTGCAAAAGATGCTCGAATATAAACATTGCGACCATCGGTATCATATGGCGCGTTACGGGAATATATCAAACCTCGGTTTGCTTGATAAACCGCTTCTTGCGGATAAGAATCAAAAACATTCTCTGCTCCTAAGCTTAACGTAAGTTTTTCGTTTACATCATAAGTAGCTGATATATCCGTGAAATACTCACCGTCAAAATCTTGGAAAACGTCTCCATCACTATTTCCTGAATAGTCAGTCCAAGAACCGTAGTAGCGAACTCGCGCCATTACACTCACGACATCCATTTGATAATTTACGCTAAGATTAGCCGTGTTTTGTGGTGTAATCCCCCCAGAAAGTCGGAGCAGTTTTAAGTAGAAATTCCCGTTAAACTAAAACGAAGGAGTTTTCTATGCGTAAATCGAGATATACCGACAGTCAGATCCTGGCGATCATAAAACAGAAT